>CAMHUC010000001.1 GCA_946188155.1 uncultured bacterium
TTTGTTGCTAAGGAACTTATAAAGAAAGTTAAACTAAAGTGCTGCGGAATTAAGGTATGAAAAAAATGATGAATTGGGTGCTCGCCGCCACCATGATCTGCGGCGCAAGTATGTTTGCATCGTGCAGCCATGACGACAATTCCAGTGAGGCAGCTAACGAGAACCGCAAAGAGTTTATCGAACACACCCGCCAGAACCTGAAGGATATCGCTGAGAACCTGAACTTCACATCATGGGATTTTACCAACAATATTAATCAGGAGTTCAACACAACTGTATTGAACAACCCCGAGTTTGAGAAGGCGATCATCCCCCTGTTTACCCAGAAGATTCGTGAGAGTGTCAAGCCCGTGGAAGAGGGTAGCGAACTGGCAGCGATGGGCTACAAGCAGTATGCCACCATCGACCTGACGAAATTCAACTACCGCTTCACGATGAAGGAGGATGGCTCTGGCTTCGACGTAGAGGAGGCTGATGACTTTGAGATGATTATCAATGGTTTCAATCCTACAACCCAACAAGTAGAAAAAGGTGTGCGCAAGTTGACGCTGAAAGCAAGTGGTGACACCTATAAGCAGCTTGCCAAGCGGTTGGGCAATGAAGAGTTGGCTGTTGTGATTCTTGTTCCCTCTGGCTTCTCATTCTCTATAGCTAGTATGGTTCCTGGAAAATGGACAGAAGGTTTTAAGGGTGTCTTCACGAATGTGTTTGAGTTGAGCGGTGAGTCGGAGTTTGTGAATCCTGAAACCAATGGACTCAACATCACGGGTGTCCTCACGACTGGAGTGCCTGGATCTCCAGACGGACAGCGTGCTGCTGACGCCACCAATCTTGCTTTTGAACTTGCTAACGATCCCGTTGCCAACGAAAGCAGCATGAAGTTCTCTTTTGTACATAACGACAAGAGTATGATAGAGGTGGACGCTACGGGTAAATATACTGATAAGGAGATTGACTTCTCACAGCTCACTACATCAGGTAGGATCCTCGATGTGCTGGTAGCCTTGATGTCAGGCGGCAAATTAGAAGGCAACCTCACTCTTAATGACGACCTGACCACCACACTGACAGTCAACGACTGCGGCAAGGTAATGCAGCTGCAGAAGGAGATGGCTCATGCACGCCGCAACTACGCCGATCGTGCTACCATCGAGGGATACACCCAGCAGCTGAACGAGCTCGTCAGCGCCAAGATGGCCTGCAAAGGCGTGAACCAGGTGATCCCGATGAAGCTGCAGACCGAGAAGTTCGGTGTTGACTATTGGGCAATGCCAGCCTTCAACTTCGCCGACGAGAAGGGCTATGTTCCCTTCCCCCAGTTGCTCGACAAGGAGTCTGTTGAGTATGCCATCAACATCGTTGACCACGCTGCTGAGCCTATGGCAGGTGCCATCGTCACCGTTCGCCAGCTGCTCCAGTTCGTGCAGACCTTCATCATGCAAGCCCGTGTAAACAGAGCTAAGGCAGAGGCAGGCGACGAGTAAAACTATTAGCATAAAAATAAGATTAAAATGAAGAAAATGATGAATTTGGTGCTCGCCGCCACCTTGATCTGCGGCGCAACAATATTCACCTCATGTAGCGTGAATGATGACAATTCCAGCAAAACGGCTAACGAGAACCGCAAAGAGTTTATCAAGCACACCCGCCAGAACCTGAAAGAAGTGGCTGAGAACCTGAACTTCACTTCGTGGGAGGTTGCTAACAGAATTAATCTGGGGTTCAACACAACAGTGCTGAACAACCCTAATTTCGAGAAGGCGATCATCCCCCTGTTTACCCAGAAGATCCGTGAGAGTGTCAAGCCTGTGGAAGAGGGAAGTGAGCTGGCAGCATTGGGCTACAAGCAGTATGCCACCATCGACCTGACGGCATTCAACTACCGCTTTATGATGAAGGAGGATGGCTCAGGCTTTGACGTAGAGGAGGCTGAAGATTTCGAGATAATTATCAACGGCCTCAATCCACAAACCCAACAATGGGAAAAAGGGCTGTGCAAGCTGACGTTGAAGGCAAGTGGTGATACTTATAAGCAGCTTGCCAAGCGGTTGGGCAATGAAGAGTTGGCTGTCGTGTTCCTTGTTCCCTCAGATTTTGCATTCTCTATTGCTAGTATGCTTCCAGGAAGTTGGACGGAACGCTTCATTGGCTCATTCAAGAACGATGTCAAGCTGAGCGGTGAGTCGGAGTTTACGAATCCTAAAACGGATGTCATTGGCATCACAGGTGTCATTAGTTCCATTTTTCCAGAAATTAATAAGGATGATTATGCTGGCGATGCCACCGACCTCAACTTCACCTTTACTCAGGATCCTGTAGCCAACAAGGTGGGCTCGAATCTTTCTTTCGTGCATAACGACAAGAACATGATAGAGATGGATTTCACCACTAAATACACAGACAATGACATTGACTTCTCAGACTTCACTACATCGGGTTCTATCCTCGATGTGCTGGTAGCCGTGATGTCAGGCGGCAGCTTAGAAGGCAGTGTCACCCTGAATGACGACCTGACCACCTCGCTGACAGTTGATGACTGCGGCAAAGCTATGCAGCTGCAGAAGGAGATGGCTCACGCCCGCCGCAACTACGCTGATCAGGCTACCATCGAGGAATACACCCAGCAGCTGAACGAGCTCGTGAGTGCCAGGATGACCTGCAAAGGCGTGAACCAGGTGATCCCGATGAAGCTGCAGACCGAGAAGTTCGGTGTTGACTATTGGGCAATGCCAGCCTTCAACTTCGCCGACGAGAAGGGCTATGTTCCCTTCCCCCAGTTGCTCGACAAGGAGTCTGTTGAGTATGCCATCAACATCGTTGACCACGCAGCAGAGCCTATGGCTGGTGCCATCGTCACTGTCCGCCAGCTGATGCAGTTCGTGCAGACCTTCATCATGCAAGCCCGTGTAAACAGAGCTAAGGCAGAAGCAGGCGACGAGTAAAACTATTAACGTAAAAATAAGATTAACATGAAAAAATTGATGAATTGGGTGCTCGCTGCCACCATGATCTGCGTCGCAAGTGTGTTTGCATCGTGCAGCCATGACGACAATCCCATGCCTGTGACTAATCTTTCCGAGAAGATTATTGGGAAATGGATAATGTACTCTGACGGGGATGGTCAGCAAGCGCTGACAAATGATAAAGAGGTTATAACCTTCGTGTCGTCAACTAAGGCCTATGTAAGTAGGTCACGTGGGGCAATGGCTAAAAACCCACAGGCTCCTGAACCACAGGAAACGCCAGACTCTAAAAATGGTGGTCCTGGATGGGATGATTATGAAGAATGTGATGTAACGTTTGAAGGCAATACGGTGATACTTACTTCAAAGAGACCAGACGATTCCAAACCTTCTGTAAAATATATAATCAAATCCATTTCGCAGACAGATTTTTACTGTGAAGTTATCCGTGACAACCCTGGTGGCAATACGCCTCCTCCAGAAGGAGAAAATCCTGAAGGAGAAGGAAAGATGAATAAGCAGCAATATCAGCGTTACACCAGAGTAACCGCCGACTACAGCAAGGACATTCTCGGCACATGGGAAGGCCGTGTGTCAAGCGAGGAAGGTTCGGAGTATGACGATGGTGAGCTGCACCGTTGGGAGTTTAAGGCTGATGGTACCTTCGTAATCTATTTTCAGGATGAGAATGGCGGATGGCAAGCTTCAAATGACGAATTTGCTGAGTATTTCTGCGACGGCACATTGCTTTGCACCCGCTGGAAGAACGTAGGTGAGGGAACGAAGGAGAACCGCGAATGGTGGGAGATTCAAAGCATCGAGAACGGTGTGATGAAATGGTACGGCCTCCGTCAGCGTGAGGACGGCACCACCTATGTCGCCAGCTTCTATATGACAAAAGTAGAAGAAGAATAACCTTATTTATTTAAAAAGCATGGCGCAGAAGGGTCAGGCACCTGTGCGCCTTGGTGAAGAAGGCGCACTAACAACAAAGCGTTCTGGAGATTTTTCCAGAACGCTTTTCCTGTCTAATACCCCATGCAAGAGGTTGCTCCGATTTTTACGGTAAGGCGTCGCGGCAAAAACACCCTGAAATATAAGAAAATCCACGGCGGCAGCAAATTATTCACTATTCACTATTCACTATTCACTAAAAATTCGTACCTTTGCACCCTGTCATCCAAACAAAAGACAAGCGTATGATGAAACAAGAAACGATCAATGAGACGCTGCGCCGCAACGTGGCCGTGCTCTCTAAGCATACCGAAGACGAGCGCCGCATGATGCCATCGGCCATGCAGGCACCGCTGCCCTCCGTGAGCGACGTGGAGACCATCGTCGGACTGATCAAGGGCATCATCTTCACCGACTACTTCCACCGCCGGCAGCCCGACGAGCAGCTGCGCTCCTACCAGATAGGTGTGTCGATGGAGGAGCTCTACCGCCTGCTGCGCCAGCAGATAGCACGAGGGCTGCAGTTCTGCGACGAGTGCCAGGAGGACGACGTGCTGGCCACAGGCGAGCGGCTGGCCCTGAGGTTCATCGACCAGCTGCCCGAGATCAAGCGCCTGCTGTATACCGACGTGCAGGCCATGTTCGACAACGACCCGGCGGCACAGACCTTCGGCGAGGTGATCTTCTGCTACCCCGTGGTAGACACGATGGTACACTACCGCATAGCCCACTGCCTGCACCAGATGGAGGTGCCCGTCATACCCCGCATCATCACCGAGCAGGCCCACTCGAAGACCGGCATCGACATACACCCCGGCGCCGAGATAGGCGAGTACTTCGCCATCGACCACGGCACGGGTGTCGTCATCGGCGAGACGAGCATCATCGGCAGTCACGTCACCCTCTACCAGGGTGTCACCCTCGGTGCCAAGAGCTTCAAGTACGACGAGCAGGGCAACATGCTCAACATCCCGCGGCACCCCATCATCGAGGACCACGTCACCGTCTATTCCAACGCCTCCATCCTGGGCCGCATCACCATCGGCCACCACTCCGTAGTGGGCGGCAACATCTGGGTCACCAACAGCGTGCCACCATACTCCCGCCTGCAGCAGTCGAAGGCCGTCGATGCCGGATTCCAGGACGGCGCCGGCATCTGAATTGTTTTGAAGGAGAAGCATGAGTATCATCACGAGATTTTTGGCCGTAGTAACAGAGCCACAGTTCAAACTGGCCCGCGACTTGACGGCAATGGCCATTGCCGACGACCACGTGACGCCCGAGGAGATGGAGGCCCAGAGAGCAATCTGCCATCTCGAGGGAGTGGACCAGGCGAAGCTGATGGAGGCATTGCAAGGCGGCTATGACCACGTGACGGAAGAGATGCCTACGACCCGCGCACTTCAACCTCCGAGGCCAGCGTCTCTCTGTTCCACAGAAAGGTGTCAACATCATCGGTGGTAAGAAGGTTGTGGTGAAGTGATTTCAAAAGCGCAGCAGCTACATCCTATATTATGGCGTAGCTGCTGTTTGATGTGTCACACTGTCCGTGAATGCGATTGCGTCGACATGGATTTTTCAGAAAAAGGGTGTCAGGGCGTTCTGTCACCCTGACACCCTTTTCTCGAAAAATCCTAGTATATTATTAACAAGTTTCACTCCCGAGTCACCCAAGCCGGTGGGCAAAACAAACCTTTGCTGCTACCTGAGAAGTTAAATGTGTTTAAATGGTAGTTTCGTTTTCCTGCCAGATGGTGTTTTGATTCCGAAAAATACTAATTTTGCAATATGAAAGCTGGTTATCGTCACGACCTGGACCTGCTGAAGGGCGTCGCCATCATTGCGGTGATGCTCTATCATGCCGGTGTCTGCAAGAGCGGATACCTGGGGGTGGACGTGTTCCTGGTAGTGAGCGGCTACCTGACGGTGCCCAGGGTTGTAGGTGATATTGACCGAGGCCGCTTCCGCTATTCCGCGTTCATGGAGAGGCGAGTGTTCCGTCTGCTGCCGCTTGTGCTGCTTGTCAGTGCCGTTGCGCTTCTGATAGGCTATGTGGGGATGCTGCCAGGCGACTACCGCTATCTCTGCGAGGAGGCGACGGCAGCCTCCGTCTTTGCTGCCAACGTCCTGCAGGCCGTCACCACTCAGAACTACTGGGCGGCCATCTACCATAAGGTGCTGATGCACACGTGGTATCTTGGCGTGCTGATGCAGTTCTATGCGATATTCCCGCTGCTGATGCTGTTGGCGAGGAAGCGGATGAGGCTGGCGCTGACGGTGCTGACGGCGGTGTCGCTCGCGCTCTATCTGTTGCCCGTAGATAGTATCGGCAACAAGTACTATCTGCTGCCTTACCGGTTCTTCGAACTGTCGGCAGGCGGACTGCTGGCCCTCGGCGTGCGAAGGCAGCGAGACTCCATGTCGATAGTTGCGCTGATGCTCCTCTCGTTGACTGTATTCTTAGGGGCTTTCACCATCGGGGAGCGGGCCATGCCCTATAATCTTGTGGGGGGTGCCAATACGATCCGTGAGAGCTTCCTGCCTCGTGAGGTGATACTGCTGTTCGTGGTGGGCTTCACCTTATTATATTTATATGCTTCGGATCATGAGGGGCGTATGCAGGGGGTGGCAGCTCGTTCGAGAGTACTCGCACCGCTGGGCAGGATGAGCCTGAGCCTCTTCCTCTGGCATCAGCCGATATTCGCTTACTATCGGTATTTCTATGCTGACGACCTGTCGTGGATGGTGCTGATGGTCAGTGTGGCGGTGGTGATTCTGCTGTCGATGGCCACATACTTGCTGATGGAGAAGCGCATACGTGTCACACGGGTGTCTCGAATATGCCTGTCGGTGGTGTTCATTGCGGTCAACGGCTTTGCCCTGAAGGTTTGGCTGCAGGGCGGAGCCGTGAGGGACGTGCCTGAGCTCGACATTCGAAAGGGCGAAGCAGATCCTTCGGCCTTTGAGCGATATACAGACCGTATCTATCAGTATGACAGGGACTTCGTAGAGGCGGGCAGCGGGCTTCGGGTGCTCGTCGTGGGCAACAGCTTTGCGCGCGACTTTGCCAATATCCTGCTCGAGTCGCCCGACTCCAGCCGCATCCGGCTGTCCTATCATTATGGCATAGAGGACTGCCCGCTGAGTCGCGTCAGCCAGTGCGACCGTCTCTATTTCTTCGGGTGGAAGCATCAGGTGCCTGATGCCGTGAGGCAGAATCTGAAACCGGGTGCCCAGCTGTGGGGCATCGGCACGAAGAATCATGGTTCGAGCAATGGTATCTTCTACAAGAACCGTTGGCGTGAGGATTACCTCCAGCAGCGCACACCTGTATCGTCAGACTTCCGAGCGGTGAACAGGCTTATGAAGGAGGAGTGGGGGAGAGACCGTTTCGTCGACCTGATGAGCCTGACGATGCAGGCTGACGGCACCGTAGCCGTGTTCACGCCCGACGGCCACTTCATCACCTACGACGGCAAGCATCTCACTCCTGCCGGTACCCGCTATTACGCCGAGCTGCTGTCTCGTGGCTCAGCACCGCCTGGGCGATGGCGCTGTCGAGGCGGGCATAGCCGGCGTCGTTGAGGTGAACGCCGTCGGAGCGGTAGTAGGCCTGCTGGTCGTGGGCGAAGTCGCTGTTCCAGTCTTGGTAGCTGATGAGGGTTACCTTCGGCCAGAGGCTGTTCTCCGTAAGCAGGCTGCGGAGGGCATCGCGGTGCGACTGCCGGCAGTCCATGTCGCAACTGTTGACGAACATTGACAGGTGGCGCAGGGCCTTTCTTGTATTCGTCTGACGCTGGTAGGCCTTGAGGATGTCGTAGTTGGGTATTTCGAGGATGAGCGGGTGCGTGCCGTTGGCCAGCAGCTGGCTGATGATGCCCTCCATGCTGCGCCGGTAGTAGCCGGTGCTCTTCTTCTGGTAGGTGTCGTTGATGCCGACGGATATGAAGCAGTAGTCGTAGCCACGCTCCATGAATCGGCGGTAGTCGCCCTGCTCCGTCATCGCTCCATAGATTTCCTTGCTCGTCAGTCCGCTAACGCCAAAGGTATGCACTCTGACTGGCCGATGGATGCTGTCGCCGACGATGCTGGCAATACTGCACGGATGGTCGCGATGCATGAATGCCCAGCTGTCGCCGATATAGGCTATCCGCAGCGTATCATCGTTCTGTTTCTCTATGCGGTATGGCTCGCTGAGCGAGGGTGGGGCGTAGTAGCCCCATACTCTGTAAGCGAGGTATGTGATGAGGAGTGAGAGGATTAGGTAAAAAGTTTTTTTCATTATGGTTTCTAATTATTATTGTTAGCTATTTGTTTGGATTTAATGAGTGTCCAAACATATAGCCTACATTTATCTATTAAAACAGCGAAGATAGCTATGCAGAATATCCAAAGTGCGGTAAACAAAAAGAATGGAAGAATATTTAAGTTAGTAAACCACTCATTAATCTTTGCAAGATAGATGTTTTTAAAGAACACAGGAAAACAATGAACCAAATATATAGCGAAACAAGATGCGGCAATCGAGTTAATAAGTTTATTCTGAAACGACAGTTTCGAGAAAGCGAGAAACAAATATACACTGGCAACAATTATCAGCGGTGAACTATATGAATAGAAAGCAGACATGTAGACATTGATAAAGTGGGAATGGATTGCCAGTATGGTGGTGCATAATGACATACCTAAATAGATCATTATGTCGGTAAGAGGTTTTTGGCTTATGAATTTGTTGGGGTACAGATGGAGATATCTTCCTAAAACGTATAGCCCCATAAAAGATAGTGGGGAGTAGCCTTTGGCAAAAAAGTCGTTGTATTTCGTAAGAATAAAACCAAATAGTGTTTGAAGGATGAAGAATAAGACGAGGAAAACTTCAATGTTTTCTTTCCTTTCATTATTTGTGAAATAATTAAGTGCAGGTGCAAATATATACATGACGAGATATGAAATGATGAACCAATACAGGCCAAAGAATTCCTTCCAGAAGTAACCGACGCTTATTTCTTTTAACATACCCATTGCTGAGAGAATGCATGTCATAGTTGCACAAATAAAAAGAATTTGGAATAGAAAGGATATTAATCTGTCTATGCTGAATTTAATGCTAAACCATCCGGAAATCAGAATGAAAAGATTAACGCATACAACGGACAGCGACTCTATGAAACAACGTATAAATGAACTGATTGGAGCATTGCTAATATCATCAACCGAAGGATAACCTAAAGCCAGAAAGTCAGCATGGACAATCATCACTAATAGCATAGCAATGATTCTTAGCAGTTCAATATTCGATTTTCTCTTGGTCTGCATGTGTGTAGAATTACTATTGAAAACCTCTATGCATTTTCTAAGACCTTGAAGAAATTTCGGGCATAAGTATCCTTGTCGAACATCTTGGAGCGGGCAATGGATGCGGCAGCCATCTTGCTCCGCTTCTCCGGATGCTGGTAGAGGTGGAGGACGGCTGCTGCGAGATTGCCGACGAAATGCTCGTCGGTGTCGAGCAGGATAGCGTTATCTTCGGATACTTCCTCGGGTATACCGCCTCGGCGTGTGGCGATGATGGGCTTGCCCATGGCCTGTGCCTCGAGGACGGTGGTGGGGAAGGGATCGTCCCAGATGGAGGGTATGACTGCCACGTCGGCCATCTGAAGATAGGATGGTATCTGGTCGTAGCTGACAAATCCGGTAGTGACGACGCGGTCCTTAACAGTCTCTGCCAGCTCCTTGACTTTATCCAGGAAGGGATCCCAAGTGGCCTTGATGCCGTAGAACACGTCGCCCACAATCAGTAGTTTGATTCTTGGGTAGTCTTTCAGCTGGTTGAGGGCGGTGAGCAACTCTGCTATTCCTTTCTCTGGCGTAATCCGTCCGCTAAGGAGCATGACGAAATCGTCATCGGATAGTCCGACGTCGGTTCTCTTGATGTGTGACTTAAGATTGGGATTGAATCCCTCCAGACTGATGCCGTTGTACACGGTGACTGTCTTTCTGTCATGGGGATTGATGCTCCTGACGCAGTTTGTTATGTAGTCTGATACGGTGATGATGCGCGTGGCTGCATCATAGATTGCCTGGTATGCCTTGACGGTCGTGTCGAGCTTGCCGTTGTGCAGGTGGTAGGCCAGTTTCGCATCCGTCCTCCCGGTCAGCTTCAGGGCGTAGCCGGGGCGATTCTCGATGAGGATGAGGTCATATTTCTGCGCAGTGAGCCTCTTCACTGCCTGGTCGATAAAATACTCTATGGTATAGAAATAGTAGCCGTCGCGCTGCAGCCATTTGTAGAGACGCTTTGCCACTTTGGCCATGAGGCTGTCGACGCGGATGAACTCGTAGTGATTCGCTTCAGACTTCAATGCCGGGTGGCGTTCTGCCTCAGGGTGCCATACGCTGTAGACGGTAATGTCGTGCAGGCGGTGGCGGTCGTTGTATTCCAGATAGAAGTCTATAAGGTTCTCCACCGCTCCTCCCTGAACGGCAGGAACGGGCAGGATGCCGGATGTGAGAATGGCTATCTTCATATTGTCAGGTTGTGGTATACTCTGTTTTGCCTTTTGCGGTAGTAGAGATATAAAACGTAGGGGGCATACAGGATCATGATGGCGCCAAACGTGCTGAATCCTAAGCGCCGGTGGTGCTTGAAGAGCGTTCGTGAGTGGCTCCGGATGTAATGGATGACTTTCTGAACGCGCTTGTCGTGGTATATGCTTGGGAACAGGCTGACGCGCCCCAGCAGCTCGTTGTAGTAGAATATGCAGTGATAGGTGGAGTACTCTTTGAGATGTGGGAATTGCTCGCTGATGATGTTCTCTAAGAGTTCCAGTCGGAGGATGCGGTTGTCGATATACTGGCTGATGTGCCCTCGGTAATAGTCCTTGGAGAGCGACTTGACGCGGTGGCTGTAGATGTAGAGCGGCTTGTCGACGATACATACGGTACGGCTGCAGGCGAATGCCTGGATATTGTAGATGAAGTCCTCGTCGGTTTTCAGCCCCTCGGTGTTCCTGACGTGATGGGCATCCATCGTCTGACGCTTGTAGATCTTTGTCCAGCACTGAGAGTAGATCTTGTCCTTGAGGAGGATGGCCTTGATGGCCTCGTCCTGGGTGAGCACATATTCCTGCCCGGTATGCTCTGTGTGCTCGTATGAGCCGTCCTCATTCACCTGGATGTAGTTGCAGCACACGATGTCGGCATTGTGTTCGTAGCCCGACTTAAGCATCTCGGAGAACATGCAGGGCTTGATTTCGTCATCGCTGTCGATGAAGGCCACATAGTTGCCTCGGGCCAGGTCGTAGCCTGCATTCTTGGCTGTGGCGGGGCCGGAGTTGCTGATGTGGATGCATTTCACTTCGTCGTGGCTGGCGGCATAGTTGTCGCACAGCTTTCCAGACGAGTCGGTGGAGCCGTCGTCGACAAGGATGATCTCAAGAGTCACGTCTTGCTGGCGTAGTATGCTGTCGACGCATCGCTTGAGATACTGCTCGACATTATATATAGGTAAGATGACGCTTATATCCATAAACTCTAAACTCTAAACTGTAAACTATAAACTATAGAAGAGCTTGCTCCATTGTTTCATGATGGTGTCAGGCTTGTATCGGGTGATATTAAGCGCGGCTTTCTCTCCCATGGATTGTCGAAGGGCGGAGTCGGCCATGAGGCGGGAAAGCTGTCGGGCCAGTTCCTCGATGTTGCCGTTTTCTACCAGGATTCCGTCCTCGCCATCGGTGATGATGTCGCGGGGGCCGTAGGGGCAGTCGAACGACACGCATGGCAGTCCGCAACTCATGGCTTCTGCCAGTACGAGGCCGAACCCCTCGAATCTGGAACTCATGACGTAGACGGAGCTTTTGGCGTACTCGCTTGTGATATCCTTTGTGGCTGGCATCAGATGTACGTTGCGATTCATTCCATACCTGTCGACGAGCATTTCGTATGGCGTTCTGTCTTCATTGCCGAAAATATACAAGTGCCAATCGGGGTGCTGAGTTGTCAGGAGGTGCCAGGCTTCAATCAGCAGGTCGAATCCTTTCTGGTGTGAATACCGGCCTGCAGCGATGACTCTCTTCGAGTCATAATCTATAACCTTTTGGGGTACGACTGTAATGATATTGGGAATGACTTCCAGATATGAGCAGTAAGGCTTCCAGAAAGCTGCGTCGTCCTTTGTCAATGTTACAATACAGTTGCAATCTTTCAACGATATTAGCAGGTAGCGGTCCCATTGGGCTACAAGATTGCGAATGAGGCGGTTGGACTGGTATTTCGCCATGGATACCGTTTCGCCTTTGACGTGAGATTCCATAATGGTCTTGATGCCCATCTGATGTGCAGTGAGGGTAATGATGTCGAGGATAGGGTAGGAGTAGACAGTACTGATGACGATGTCGGGACGGGTCTCTGCCAACAGCTTCTGATATTGCCGTCGGAAAAGTTGGCGGCTGTTGTAGTATTTCGTCATCCAGACCAGGAATGAGGAGCCGCCCCTTTCGGGTATTGGAGCGTCAATGGAATAGTGGGAGATCTGTGGATTGAGCTGGAAGGACAGCTTTTCGCCTTGTTGCTCGTAAGTCAAGAGGGCAATCTGGTGGTCGGTGTTCTCTGCCAAATAGTTCATCTTGCAGGAAAGGATGCGCTCTATTCCTGCCAGGTTATGCATTTTGTTGATGATGTATACTATTTTCATCTTAGGAGCTTTTTACATTTTAGGAGGAACCGTGTGAACTGATACGAGATTTTCAGAATGAGCGGCGACTGCTTCAGTTCTCCGAAAAGCGTGATGAGTGGAATCTCGGCGGGTGTATACATCGCCTGGTAGTCGATGAGTATGCGTTTGGGAAAGAGTTCCTCGTGCATTCTTTTCGTCTCCTCAATGACCCGAGCTTTGTTTGAACTGATGCCGTTGAAGTCGTAGTCGGCAATGATGTTCTTGATGATTCTCACCGAGCAGTTGTCCAGTATGATGGACTGCAGATTGAACTTGGCATCAGAAACGATGACGTACTTCTCGTCGTACTCCCTGTGTCGGAACAGTTCCTTCTTGTAGAAAGTGGCTTGGTGGTTGAATGTCTCTTTTAGTAAAAAGAGGAGTGTTATTTCCTGAGGATAAATGATGTGTGTGACATTCTTCTCTCGGTCGTAGAAGCCTCCCGTGATGAAATCCTCGGTGCAATTCAGCTGCGTCAGTTCATCCAGTACCGTTGGTGAATGGAAGGCATCTCCGGAATTCATGAAATTGAGGTATTCTCCGTGGGCCTGTCTGACACCTTTGTTCATGGCGTGGTATCTGCCGTTGTCGTGTTCTGACACCCAGTAGCTTATTCTTCCTTCATATTTTCTGATGACGTCTACGCTGCCGTCAGTTGAGCCTCCGTCGATGATGATGAACTCAAAGTCCTGACAGGTCTGGCAGAGCACACTGTTGATGGTCTGTTCCAAACCATCCTTGTTGTTGTAGTTGATAGTTATAATAGAGTATTTCATATAGAAGGGCGTTATGATTTCCGGGCAATGATGGCTCTGATGCGCTGAATGCTGTCTTTAGCTCCTTTACAGCAGAGGATGATAAGCGAGAGGTTGATAACTAGGTAGATCGTGGTGCCTTCAGCGCAATACAGAATCCAGGAGAGGTAGCTTTCTGAAGGATTGACAGTGATGAATTGGAGCATGACGTGAGCCGCTGCAATGCTGGCTGCAGAGACCAGGAAGCAGCGCGATGCTCCCAACCAGTAGGAAGCATAGGACTCGTGAAGGCCGGAGTTGAAGAGATAGAAAGGCTTCCACAGTATAACGATGAGGCATGTAGAAGCAATCTTTCCAAGGAGGATGCCAGCTATTCCCCAATAATATCCTGCTACGACGGTGACTCCGACATTGATGACCAGCTCAACCCACGCCGACCACACGTCGGCGTAGTGTCCGTAAGCATGATTGTACATGTCCACCACTCCGCGTGAGGCTCCGATATAGCGGTATATGCAAAGCAGCAGCAGTATGTTGCGGCTGAGGATGTACTCCTGGCCAAGCCATAGTGCTATGAATGGTTCTACAAAATGGTAGAAAGCGAAGCACATCAGGCCTGCTACAAAATGCCGGATGGTCATCAGTTCCCAGAACACCTTCATGATGTTTGACTTGTTCCCTTCTGCTATCAGATTACCTATGCCGGCATTCACGCCGTCGAGCACAGAACTGAACAATATGCTAATCTTGGTCAGAATCATGGTGTAGTTGCCGTAATAGGCAACCATCTTCAGAGAGACGAATGCGAAGACGAAGAGCTCATCACTCTTGTCGAGTAGGAAGTCTTTTATCTTATGGATAAATATCTGGCGGGTATTGGTCAGAATGGTGGGGTATTTCTTCAGCAGACCCTTCCCCGAGCGTTTGTCGGTTCTTAGCCAGGGATACTCCTGATTGATTTTCCAATTGAGAATGATGCAGGCAAGAATGCTGAACACCAACTCGATGGCCACCCATACGAAGAGGTTGCGATAATAGTAGGCCAGGAATATCTGAAGGGCCGTCTTTACCAGTCCAGCCGACTGAAAATAGATGGCTACGAGGTAGTTCTTCTGGTCGGCCGTGAGCAGGAGCTGACGGTAATTGATGAAGTAGCCCATGAGCGATGAGCCAAGAAAGGAGTAGAAGGCAAAATAGATGATACTAAGCCCAAGTTCTGTACTGCTGAAAATGAGTGGGAAGAAGAGGCTGACGACAAAGCCGCCTGCGAGTATGAAAAGGCCAATCCATCGGTACAGATAGCCGAACACGGAGAGTATCTCCTGTATTTCCTGACGGTTGTTGGCTTGTAAAGGCTTGTAGAGGAAAAAGCTGATGCAACTGCCGATGCCCAGCTCTGCCAAGTTCAGGTAGCCAAGGATGTTGTTGAGAGTTCCCGTCAGACCGATAAACTCAGCTCCCAGACAGTCGAGGAAGATTTTCCGCGAGAAAAAAGCAAAAAACAGGGAGAGAAAGTAAAACAGTAGGTTTACTTCCGCATTCAATATGCTCTTCTTGACTCTTCCGCTCATATTCTTCTGCAAAGATAGTAAGAAATATTGAGGGAACAAAATTATTGCCCCAAAAACTTTTTATTATTACCAATCTAAAATCTCCTTGCCGTTGGCAAAGTGGAAATAGTCGGTGATGATGGAGAAAGAGGCCTCGGTGAAATCCTGCTCTTTCTGTTCGAGGAAACAGAGCGGCACTTCGCCGATGAACGACGCCCAGCGGCTATAGCTGCTGAAGGGCCCCACGATTCGGTCGCACAGTGCCAGGGTGTAGAGGTCGAGTATGGCTGCTGACGGCTCGTTGCCGAAGCGCGAACAGTGGCATCTGGTGAAGGTGTCGAGTGGAAATGGCTCGTTGCTGCTGATGAAGAAACCTATGTGCTTATCTTTATACAGATGCTGGAGTCGGAGCATGAACTGGTGGTATTCCTCCAGTTCGTAGAAGAAACGGCCATCGTTCCATGTGGCATAGTCTCCACGCCGGATGTGTACGCCAATCACCATGTCGGCCGACTGGCGCATTTCGGCTATCATGCGTTCGGCCTTGTGCATGATTTCGTCCTTGGGGCGGAAGATGCGCTGTAGCTCTTGTTTGGTCTGTGCCAGATAGCGGGTGTCGGTGCGGGTAGACCAGCCTTTGGTGCATCCGAAGAAACAGAATACCTTGTCCCAGGTCTTATTGTGCGTCACTTTCCAAGTGAGACCCTTGTAGTTGTTCCATCCGTTGCCGCGCTCGAGGTACCATTTGTGCCAGAGCGGGAAATATATGAATGGACAGTGGAGAAGGTTAGGGAAGTCCTCGATGGTCCAGTCGTAGAATAGGATGACCATCTTCCGATGCTCAGCTATACACTGAGCAACCGAAGCAACGTAGGTCCAAAGCCGGTTGCAGGTTTGTCCTGGTGCATCACAAATGATTCGCATATCTCATTCTTAATACATTGTATAATCTGGGTTTGCGCGCCACAAAATATTTCATTCCTTTTGTGAAATAGAATAGTGCGAGGAAATAGAGTAATATGAGGGTAGGGTAGGCCAGAATGCCATACCCGAGAATAGATGCTGGTGTATAGTCTTGGCTTTCAATGAGATAATATCGTGCTATGAGCGTTAGGAAAGTGAATATTGTGAATAGTGTATAGTATGGTGCCATGCCGAACCAGTATTCAGATACTTGTTTGTTCATGCCGCGACTGAACAGGAAATAGGGTTTCCAGAACATGGCGATGAAGAAAACGCTGAGAATCTTGCCGAGAAGGATGCCCACAATGCCATAAAGAGGTGCCAGGCAAAGGGTTATCGCTATATTGAGAGCTAACTCCGTCCATGCTGCCCAGACATCAGAGAAAAGACCGTGGGCAGAAATGTACATTTCTACCACGCCTCTGGAAAGAAAAATGAAAATGTTGAATACGAGCAAATAGACAATCAGGTCGCTCAGCCGATATTCTGCGCCAAACCAGCAGACAATGAATGGCTGCAGAAACAGCAGAAGTCCGTAGACGACAACTCCGACAATAAGGAAGCGTGTGGCCGTAAGCTCCCAAAACACTTTCATTGTGTTCTTTTCATTGCCTTCTGCTACAAGGTTTCCAACGCCGGCATTCATACCGTCGCTGAGGATGTTTACCAGGAAATTGAGCTTGTTGGTGATAATGGTATAATTGCCGTAAAAGGCTACTTGTACTACAGAAACGAAGATTCCCACAAGGATTTCATCACTTCGGTAGAGGATGAAGTCCTTCATTTTCTGAACGAATATCTGACGTGTCTTGCGGAGAACTTCAGGATATTTCTTCAGATTCTTATGCCCCTCTTCAATATTGATGTTTAGCCACGGGTATAGTTGACGGATGCGGATGTTGAAAATGATGATGCCGATGATTGTGAAGATAAGTCCAACGGCAACCCAAAGGTAGAGGTTGCGGTAATAATATGCCAGTAGCATCTGGACGATGCTTTGCACGATGCCGATGGTTTGGAAATAGGCATTGACTAAATACTGTTTCTGGTTGGCTCCAACGAGTAACTGCTTGTAATTAAAGATATAACCAGATACGGATGCCGCCAGAAAGGAGTAGAAGGCAAAATAGACGAGGAATAGCCCTGCCGTAATATTCCCGAACCACCATGGGAAGAACAGACTGACAATGACACCTCCGACAGCGATGATGCCGCCGATGCAGCGGTATAGATATGCCAGCATCGACATGACCTCGTTAATCTTGTGGCGGTTGTCTTCCTGTAGGGGCTTGTAGAGGAAGTAGACGATGCTTGTTCCGATGCCTAATTCTGCTACACTCAGAAAACTCATGATGTTCATAAGCATTCCTGTCAAGCCGATGAATTCTGCACCGAGACAGTCAAGAAACACTTTTCGAGAGAAGAAGGCAAGGAAGAGGGAAAGAATGTAGAAAAACATTCCCACCTTAATATTCATGATGCTCTTGTGTACCCTTCCGCTCAATTTCAAATGATATAATTATGAGTTACTTATTATTACCTGCAAAGATATGAATAAAAGTTGAATCTTCCAAATGTAGGCATATTTTTTTTTATTTTGATTTTTTTTTGTACCTTTGTGCCGTCAAAGGGACTGAATTCGTTTATGCAGGCAGAAAAGATATATGATAGGTTGTCGAGTGTCCGCTTCTGGGTGTCGCTCCTGCTTCTGGGATTGGCCCTGTATGGTGGCGTGTTCCTTTGGCGACTTTATGTGTTCCATCTCGTGCCCGCTGAAGAACTTCCCATGTATGGAAGCAAGGTCAAGCACAATGATGATACGCTTCGCGTGGCTTTTATTGGTGACAGTTGGGCAGAGTATCATACGTCGTTGCGATGTGATACTATATTTGTAAAAAAAGCCAAGTTGTTTACCGATAAGCCCGTGAAATGCACTAATCGGGGAAAGGGCGGGGCGATGAGTAAGGAGATATACTATTATATGTTTTCCAGCATGACGGTGGAAAGTCCGACAGAGCCCGACCGATGCACTCAGCCGTTGATAGAGGCCCATCCAGACTATTGCGTTGTGATGGCGGGGATCAACGACTGCATCTTCCAGCGCCCCCTCAACTATTTTAAGCAGAATTACAGACTGATACTACGCCTGTTGCTCCATAACGGGATACGTCCTGTTGTCATGCAGATGCCCAGAGTGAACGATGTGATGGCAATCGACTATAAACCCTGGCACAAACGTACTCCTTACCATATCAGGGCTTGGCTATTGGGCACGCGAAGCTATCGGGTGCCTAAATATCGTGAGGCTTTGGTGGAAATGCTGAATGAAACAGGCTTGAAGGACAGTGTGCTCTATATTCCTGCAGATAAATGGGGGAAGGGCGGTTGGCAGGACCGGTCAATCTTTTCGTGGGATGCCATTCATTTACACCTTCAAGGCTACGAAGTCTTGGATTCGTGTATAGCATCGGAAATCATTAAAGACTGGAACTTACGAAACGGTAAAGAAAATTAGGTGTTATGCTCGGTATGGATGAAGTCCGTGTTCTTGTGGTCAATATGCAGGATGTTCTTCAGCATACGGATAACAAGCCCGGGAATAGCAAGAACCTTTTTGAAAGAGCCGAGCCGTAGCTGAGCAGGGAGGGCTATGAATAGCGCGATGGCCAATAATGCGAACAGTACCCACCATTTCAGGGCCCATACTGGGAATACGATGGTCATAAATACAGAGATGCCTCCCAGCAGGACTATCAGTATGGAACGGGGGATTAACGCTTGCTGTATAGTCTTATCTACGAAATTGATGTTGCCGTGAAGAATGGCACTCGGGATTTTGGGCAGTTGAGACAATAGACTTTGGACTTGTGCCGTCATCCAGCGCATGCGCTGGCGCTGGAAATTGTCCTGGTTACTGACTTTTTCGTCGAAGACATGTATGTCGGGAGCGTATTTGATAAATATGCCCTGGCTGAGTAGCAAAGCCTCCATCTCACGATCCTCACCGGCTGTTGAGAGTTTGAACACATTCTCTTTGAACAGCTCATATTTGAAGCACATCCCAGATCCGATGAGGGCTGAAGACAATCCAAGGCGGTTATGGGCTTTGCGGAAAATAGTGTTGTTGATTTCTTCGCTGGCACCATCGAGAACGGCAACATCATTGTTGGCATTCTTGGCACAGCGGTGGCACTGAATGGCATCATAGACACTACAAAGGATATTCAGCTGGGAAAGAAATTCCGAACGTACGACATTGTCGGCATCCATAATCACGACATTGTCGAAATCGCCCTTTACCTCATTGATGGCGTATTGCATGGCCTTAGCCTTGGAACTTTTCTCAAAAGTAGGGGTGAGCAAGGTGATGGGGAGGCTGTGGAGATAGTTGTTGGTTTCGGGCTGCATGTGGTCGGATATGACAGCAACGGTATATAGGCTTGGAGGATAGTCCTGCATGAGGAAACGTTCCACGGCATTGATAACAACCCGATCTTCATTGTAAGCGGGGTAGAGAATGAGAAATCGCGACATCCGGTTGCTCAGAGCAGCTGCATGGATGGCCACTCTGTCTTCTTTCTCATAGAAAAGGGAGATGATGGCAAAGAAGACGACATAAGCTACCGACCCTGCCATGACAATCCACAGGATTATTTCTATAATATGTATAATGAGCCAGATATTCATGCCTTTTTCCTGCTTTTTTTGACAAACTTTGTTTGACGGAGGTTATTGAAGAATCTTGTATTAACGAATCCCCATAAACTTACAAGAGGTGAGCGCAGGAATGTCTTGTCCCACATCTCGTCAACCAGGTAGTCAGGTGTTGCCAAGGCAAAGAATAAGAGGCAGACAGCTCCTATGGCCCACCATTTGAGGGCTAGTGAGAAATAGATGAAGGGAAGGACAACGGCCATGATCATGATAATGCCTACCATTGTGGTTCGCGGGACGAGCATCCACTGAATGAGCTTGTCGGCCAAATCGTATTGCTTGTTGAAAATGGCCCCAGGCAGGAACTTGATGTTCCTTAAGAGATTGTGGAACTGCTTGGTGGCCCAGCGTCCGCGCTGCTCATTCAGCTTTGTCGTTGTACGCGTTTTCTCAGCATATATTAGTATGTTGTCGAAGTAGTCGATATATATCTGCTGGCGGAGCAATAATGCCTCAAGTTCCTTGTCTTCGCCGGCAGTCTTTGCTTTCATGACATTGGCCTTGAACCAGTTGAAGTCGAAAGCGGTACCGGAGCCCGCCAAGGAAGCTGAAAGCCCTGCGTTGATATGTCCTTTGCGGAATATGCTATTGTTGATTTCTTCGAAGATGGCATCCATTCGTGCAGCAGCAGTGTCTCTGTTGCGGGATACTTTATGCGCTTGAATAGCTCTTGTTGCAGAGGCCTCATACGCATCGTTTATCTTGGTGAGGAAATCCTGATCAACGATGTTGTCTGCATCGATGATGATGACAACATCATAGATTTTGAATTCCGGCAAGTTCAGAATAGCATACTGAAGAGATTTGGCTTTAGAACTTTCTGCGAAGTTTGGCGTCAGAAGAGTGATTGGGTACTGGGCCAGTTTCATATTGGTTATTTCGCTCTGATGGTCGGAAATGACCGTGACGTCAAACAGTCTCTGGGGATATGATTGTCCTAAAATAGAAAGGACTGTATGCTCGATAACCTTGTCTTGCTGATAGGCGGGAATGAGGATGCAAAAGCGACGCTGTGTCTTGGAAACCGTTGTCTCAGTTGAACGTGTAAACAGCGAGAATATGGCAAAGACACCTAAATAAAGCACCGTGCCTGCCACTGGTATGAACAATATCCAATCGATAACATATAAGATTAGCCAGAAATCCATTTTGTCAGAATTTTGAATTTGAAATAGAAAAACGGGAATGATAGAAGTCGGCAATGCCTTTTATAGTGGCTTCCAGATGTCGGTGCCTGCCATTTATCGCATGACTCAGAATGTCGCGGGTGGCAACGATGGTTAAGAGATACAGATAGGCCAATGTTTTCTTAACGCCCGACATGTTTCTCTTAACTAATAGAAGGCGGTTTCGGGTGATATAGTAATTTCGAAGAGGACTGTTTTGTCCTGTGCTTTGACTTTCTTTGTGAAAAATTGTGCATGCGGGGTCGTACCATATCTCATATCCTGCGCGCGTCATCATCATAGACCAGTCAAGTTCCTCGTAATAAAGAAAATAACATTCGGGCATCAAGCCCACCTTGTCTATAACACTCCGTTTGACAATCATGGCTGCTCCGTGAGCATAAGGAGTAGAGTGGGGAGCGTCGTATTGGCCTGTATCGGCTTCACCACATCCTATAGCTCTGTTACGTACAGTAATAGGAGACAGAGCTGTGTAGCCGGCAAATTGGATAGGTCTATTGTCCCAGATGAAGCGAATCTTTGGACAGACAATAGCTGTCTTTTCTGAACTGTCCAACCTTTTAATCAATGGTTGGACGTTGAAATCCGTAAAGACGGTGTCATTGTTGACAAGAAACAGGTATTTCCCCTTAGCTGCCTTGATGCCGAGATTGTTACCTCCGGCAAAGCCCAGGTTCTGGGGGCTTTTGATCACATGAACATGAGGATACCTTGCCTTAATAGCTGTAGCTTCGTCTTGCTTTGAGGCATTATCCACCACAATCATCTCCATCGTGTTGTCGAAGGGGATGGTATCAATCAATTCACAGGTATCTTTTAGCCCATTGTAATTGACTGTGATGATGGATATGCTACACTCTTGAGGCAAGTTTCTTCTCCAGTTTTAAGCGTTTCCTTTCTTCTTGCTCAGCCACACGTTTCTCTTCCAGTTCAATCCAGGCTGGCTCCAGGTATGGTAACAGATAGACGATGGTGAGTCCGCCATAGAAAATGAGACAGTTGGGAAACTGCATCAGCACCTGATTGGCATAGCCGCCCATTTGGATGGCCATAAAAGCACCACATAATCCTCCTCCAATTCCAATGAGTGACTTTGATTTCAGCCTGAACATGGTTATATGGCAGGCCCCGAGGAACATGATGAGGGTAGTTATCAAGAATACTGTCAAGCCAATGGGACCAGCGTGAACCCAAATGAACACGTACTCGGAATCGGGCGGAATCTTAGAGAGCTTATTGTATTTGTTGTTTGCAGGAACATTATCCCAGCTGGCTCCGTAACCGATGCCCCATGGGGCATCTTGCATGTATTTCCTAATAGTTTGCTGATTGATGGTACGGACATTCGCGGAGGCATCGTTCTTGTTGAAGGCTGAACGCATGCGGCGAATCTGATTGTTGCCCTGTCCTATATTAGTGAAGATGAGAAGTCCCAGAAATATACTTCCAACTATTGCAGACGGTACTATAATCTTCACTGACTTTGATAATACTAAGAATACCAGAAATCCTGCAATTAAGCAGAACATCGCGGTACGTGTTCCAGACTGGAACATTCCCCACATAACGAGTAGCCCCGTGACACCAAAGAATATACGGTCTCTCTTGATTTTTGTAGTTATGGCTATGACTAAAAATGCAAGTGCTGAACCTGCGGCATTACATCCATAGTTAGCTGCATCGTTGAATGTTGACCACCAGCGTGTTATGCCGCTAACGAAGTGAGTTGTCCTTCCTACATTCTCGAACCAAACTCGTTCGGTAGCTGTCATGCCAAATGTAATTTGCTTCCAAGTCCAAAAGACAGAGAACAAAGACAGTGCCGCCCAGAATCTAAGATACTTTTGAAGAATCTCTGGTGAAGATATGTAGAGGGTGAATACTATAAAGATGTAAATGATCTGAAAGCACATCATTCGCGTCAGTCCATACCACCCGGCAAAATTGATTCCTAACCCACACGTGTCGTTAAGTACCTCGATAAAGCAAAAAAGTGCCCAAACGGAAAGTGAGAAGAACATGAGATTCATCATCCTGCCAAATAGGGGTTCTTTCCTTAAATCGACAATTGCTATGGCAATTAACAGAATCTGTAATAGTTCGTTTGGTACAGAGGTCGGTACTGGTAATTGAGGGTTATTCTTGAATTGTATAAAGTAGTTGACAATTAAAAGAAGCCAGAATACAGACATCTTCCAGCTGAACATGACATATACTGCCAAAATCAAGAGAGGGGATATGCATACAACGGCAAACAGAGGCAGACCTGCTGTGACGAGAGCATAAATGGCAACCAAAAACAGGAGAAAGAGCAAAAGAACTCTTCCTCCTCCGTTTCTGGATAATGTGGTTACGCGTTCTGCCATTAATATGCTATTTAGCGTGACTATTCTCTACAGCGGTAATACCCATCTGCGACATACGGTAGACAAAGTTGTTGAACTTCGTGTAAGGCGGCAGCTGACCGACAAATTCCTCAACAGCATAACGCTGTGCCTCTGTCAGGTACATGAAGAGCGTGTTCTGGTCTTTCAGTTGAGACTGAAGTTCCTTGAGTGCCTTCTGGTCAACATCCTTCCATGTGCGGTTGGCACGTGTAACCATCAGATTGATGGTTCCCATGTTTAGAAGAGCTGGTGGTACCGAGTTGTCATCCAGATTGGGGTATTCTATGATGGCTATCTCGTTAGGCAGAATGTCGGGGCAGATGTCTTTAATGTCCTTTGCCATGATAAAACGACTATCCTCTGCCAGGAAATCTTCATCGTAAGTCAAACGGCGTACCTGCAGACCAATTGATATCCAATAGTTCTCCAGTTCCTGGGCTATATAGCTCTTACCATTGCCCGCATCTGTAGAGATGAGGTTTAACACATTCTGCTGTCCCTCCTTGAAGTGTGGTAGCAATGATTTGCTCAACTGGCGAAGAGCCATGTCGGCTATGGTCTTGTTGAAACGCCGATAGCGCAGCGTACTTTCTTTCGGGAAGCAGCCCATGACGGGAATCTTGGTGATACGCTCGGAACGCATACGGTCGCGAAGCGTGCGGTCGAGCAGTTCGATGATGAAGAAGTACATGGCCGTCAGTACAAATGTCAGAAGGAATGCTCCTAACAGTATCATCATACGGTTTGTCGGCTGGGCGTTCATTGGGAACATCGGTGGGTTGAGAACACGAAGTTTGGCCGTAGTCATCTGGAGGTTACGCTGACGCAGGCGGGCTGCATTCAGGGCCTTCAGCATCTCCATATAGTTACCTTCAATGAATGATATGTGACGGTCCTTACGATCCAGAGTGGCACCAATTGGTGCGTAATAAAGAATCTGGCGGTCAAGCTTTTGGCGCATAATGTCTTGTGCGCTCATCTCTGCTTTCGTCTTCTCCAATAAAAGAACCTGCTCCAACCATCTTGAAATCATGTCGTTCGCCTTCACGCCGGTTTCAGTACTATAAGAACCGGCCTCGATGTCACGGGTCAATTCCCTTACTCGGGCTGTTCTGTCTTGCAGCAGCTTTTCGGCCTTGGCAAGTTCTAATTGCGACTCTACATTGTCTTCACCCCCTTCGCTGTTCATCAGACGGAGATTTGAGATACGGGACTGAATTCTGGAAATATCAGTAATCTGATCGGTAAAGTCACGGTTAGCCCTGATTACTTTGGCACGATCGCCCAGCTGGCGTTCCAGATAGTCCATCAAGGATTTTGCTGTGGTGTAGTTCATCAACTGGGTGTTATCTGAAGTCTGCTGGGTGGCATCCAATACTGTCAGCTGTTTTGTCTGCTCACCATAGTTGATGATGCGTTTTGACACATTATAGCGTATAAGGTCATCCTCGGCACCTGTGAGAATCTTGTAAAGACGGGCAACCTCGCGTTCAAAGAACTTAATGACATCGCTGGTCTCGCCGAATCGCAGTTGCTGATACTGGCGTGCGAATACCTCATTCAGAATATCCAGTGTATTATATGCTATGCCTGCGTCGTTAGCAGAGTAAGCAATATCGATGATATCACTATGCTGAAGCTGTAGCACTTTCAGTCGGCTTGTAATGTTGTTGATGCCAAACCACGGATGGTAGTTAAGTATACTGAAAATGTAGTTGTCTTGCGACGGTTTCTCGTAGGCCTTCAGATTAGCATACGTTGCTTTTTCGCTGTTATGGTTTATTAGTGCCTTAACGTCTGCCGGCACCCCCATACTTAACTGCCGGAAATGTTCAGCAGAGATGTAGTTGTTGTCTTTATTCAAGTTACCATACATCATGCAACGCGCAAACAATCTGAGAGAGACCTCATGTATGGTTGCGTCAGTAGTGATTAGCAACATCAGGTTGGTGATATTGGTTTGCGACTGTCCGCCAGCGGCACCAGTTCCACCTTCCAGGTTGTAGCCTGTAATCATACCCGTGTAAATGGTCGTGTTGGTATCATATACTCGGTCCATGTTGCGTGTCATAAACCATGCGACAATGAGGGCGATAAGTGGTAATATGATTAGATACCAACGAATTTTGTATAAGAACCTTGCAATATATCTGAACAAATCCATATTTCTTATGTTTTTAGTAATACTCTATTTTTTCTTTGCCGCTGCCTTTTGTGCGGCCTTCTGAGCCTTTGCTTCTGCTTTTTCCAGTGCTTTAAGTTTCTTGTTTTCTTCTTCTGTCGCCTTCCTTATGCGTTTCTCCACAGCTTTGTTTTCTTTTGCTATCTGTTTTTCTGTTTTCTCAACATTTGCATCCAAAGTGATTTCTGTTGTGGAATTTGTTAGTATAGGAGTATGCGTAATGATTTCAAGAGTCAGAATGTCAGTAATCACTTGTGTCTGGAGTGATTGGTATTTGGAAACGGCCGATTCCTCTCTTAGTT
This sequence comes from uncultured bacterium, assembly GCA_946188155.1. Classification (GTDB taxonomy): domain Bacteria; phylum Bacteroidota; class Bacteroidia; order Bacteroidales; family Bacteroidaceae; genus Prevotella. The sequence goes on from CAMHUC010000001.1 coordinate 25,674, forward strand.
TTGTATATGCAAAATCTTCAATGTTCATATTGCCATTATGGAAATCCTCCAGGTTCAAGGCACCTGCACCTTGATAGATGGCTGCGTTTTCACTAGCAGTCTTCAATGCTATCAGGTTATTGGTGACGCTAGTGTATAATGTTGCAATCTGTAACTTCAGCTGATCGTATTGGTAGTCTTTATTATATATAGCCTGATCAACTTCGAGCTTCTTCCGCTTTACGGCGGCACCTAAATCCAGTATGTCTTCCAAAGGCACTGCCAGATTAACACCGACATTCCAGTAACTCTGCTCATGGCCTTGGAACTGATAGATCATGTTGGTATAGGATGACGAGTTGTTTCCCCACATATCCGTCTTACCATAGCTATAGCTGGCATGTCCGTAGAGATATGAGAAGATATGTCTCTTCTGCTTAGAGACTTCCGCTTCTGCAATCTCCTGTGCTTTCTGTAAGGACATCACCTGAGGCGTGGCTTTCGCATTCTCGAACAAAACGGCTAGCGGCGGCAGGTGAAACTCGGAGAAGTTGATGGTTTTCTCCTTGCTGGTGTCAAAGAATCCGGCGGCAATGCCACTATCATCAAATGACTGTGCAAATGACGTGGCTCCAATGGCTGTTGCTGCTACAAAGAATAATAGGCGTTTGAAATTATTCATTGCTCGTTAGGTTTATACATTTTCTTTTTGTATGAATGCTGTTAACGTTCGGAAGATAATTTTCATGTCCAGCATGAAATTATATGTCTGTCCGTATGTGATATCCAGTTGCTTGCGCTCTTCGGCTGACATCATGCCACCCTTGCCGCGCTCTTCAACCTGCCAGAGACCGGTGAGTCCAGCAGGTGCCATGAATCGGTCAATGCTTGCGTCGGCTGTCAGTTTCTCAGCCTCATAGAGTGGTAGCGGGCGATTTCCGACAATCGACATGTCACCCTTTAGAATATTGAAGAGCTGTGGTAGCTCGTCGATGCTGTACTTGCGGATGAATTTGCCAACCTTTGTGACACGGGGGTCGTTTTCAATCTTTACAAACGCATTGTTGATGTCCTCTTTCTTCTCCTTGTTAAAGTCGCTTTCGGCGACGACATAGTCATCACCGACAAGCATTACTTCATCGTCACTAATCATCATGTCGGACTCCATACCCATATCCATCATCATCATCTCTGCCTCGTCGCCCAGCGGAGCCGTAATGACGGCTTTCAAGTCTTCTTCTTTCTTTTCTTCTTCATCCTTTTCTGTTTCTGCATATTGATTGCCAGACTCTTTAGCTACTTGCTTGAGTTTCGACTCCGCATCAACATACATGGAGCGGAATTTCAGAAAATCGAAAATAGTGTAGTTGGTTCCCACACGTTTTGACTTGAAGAGAATAGGCCCCTTGCTCTCCAGGCGAATGGCAATGGCTGTTAGGATGAATACCGGTGACAATATGATAATGCCGAGGGCAGAAAAAACTATGTCGAAAAGGCGTTTCCAGATGGGAATCTTGAACTTCAGGATTTTGTGTTTGGCACTTTGCTCGTCAAAAAGCATACCTTCCCGGTCGGAAATGAACTGAATCTTCTTATTCAGCTCTGTGACGGAAGCACCGACGCCTATGGTGTCGTTAATACCGCATTTCTGGTAAACCTCTCGGTCTTCCTTGGTCAGCTCGTGTGTCAGTAAGATGATGTATACGCCCCTGCACTTCTTCTTAATGTACGTGATAGCCGTAATATCCTCATTGCGTACATTCTGCTCGAAGAATAAGATGAAATGCTCGTTGCGTACGTGCGAGACACAGATGGACGCTGCATCTTTGTAATTCTTGGTGAACTGCACAAGACGCCCGGGAATGTATTTCAACCTTTCCTCGGTTTCTGTATTATTACCTAAGTATACTACACCTATCATATAATAATATATTAGGTTAGGGAATTATCTTTTTAACTCGTATTTTGAGCTCCATAGGATTGAAAGGCTTGACAATATAGTCCTCAGCGCCAATTTCCAAGAGACGTATGCGTTCGCTTGTAGAATCCTCGCTTGAAAGCATGATGACAGGTATGTGACGGAACAATTCGTTCTGCTTAATCCATTCAAGGAAATCGTCACCACGCATTCCTGGCATGCGAATGTCGGAAATGATAAGGTCTGGAGTGTTGCCGGCCTGAAGCCATTTCACACCCTGAAGTCCATCGGGGAGCCACTGGACGTCGTAGTCACTCATTAAGTAGATAGAGAGAACCTTTGCAATGGTCTCTTTGTCGTCAAGTATTAGTATTTTTTTCTTCATATATGAAACTGTTTATAATCGGTTTGTTATATTATTCTTTTTGCAAAGGTAAACAAAATATTTTAATTGTGTTCAAAATATGGTAAAAATTTAACCTTTTCGGCCAAAAAAATTGTTTTATTGAAAAAAAAAGGGGAATTTTGCGCTTAAAACGTACTATAAATATACATTTAATTCATTTAACAACTAATTTATGGCGAACAGATATTTATTAGGATTCGATGTCGGTAGCTCTTCTGTGAAGGCATCGCTTGTTAATGCCGATAGTGGCAAGTGTGTGGCAACAGCTTTCTTTCCTGAGAAGGAAGCTCCTATTAAGGCCGTAAAGGCAGGATGGGCGGAGCAGGATCCCCAGATGTGGTGGGACAATGCAAAACTGAGTCTGAAGAAGATTATGTCCGACTCAAATGCGTCCCCCGAAGAGATAAAGGCTATAGGTATTTCATACCAGATGCACGGGCTTGTGTGTGTGGATAAGGGGCTCAACGCCCTCCGGCCGGCTATCATCTGGTGTGACTCTCGTGCGGTGCCATACGGTGAAAAGGCATTTAAGGACCTTGGGGCAGACATGTGCTTGAGCCACCTTCTGAACTCCCCGGGTAATTTCACTGCAGCCAAGCTTGCCTGGGTGAAGGAGAATGAGCCGGAGGTCTACGACAATATATATAAGGTAATGCTGCCTGGCGATTATATTGCCATGCGTCTTAGTGGTATCGCCAATACAACCGTAAGTGGATTGAGTGAAGGTATGTTTTGGGATTTCAAGAATAATCAGGTGGCCGATTTCTTGCTGGATTACTATGGCTTCGATCGTTCGCTGATTGCAGACATTGTGCCGACGTTCAGTGTCCAGAGTGAGGTCTGTGCTGAGGCTGCTGCTGAGTTAGGATTGAAGGCAGGAACGCCGATAACCTATCGTGGTGGCGACCAGCCTAACAATGCCCTTTCCCTTAATGTGCTGAATCCGGGTGAGATAGCTGCCACGGCAGGCACTTCCGGCGTGGTTTATGGTGTGCTGGGTGATGTCAATTATGATAAGCAGAGTCGTGTAAATACGTTTGCACACGTTAATCACACATCAGAGCAGACCCGTCTTGGAGTGTTGTTATGTATCAATGGCACAGGAATATTGAATGCTTGGACGCACCGGAATATTACTCCTGAGATTGGCTACGCAGAAATGAATGATCTTGCCGCTTCAGTGCCCATTGGCAGCGAGGGCGTAACAGTTATTCCCTTTGGCAATGGGGCAGAACGTGTGCTGGAGAACCGGGAGATTGGTTGCTCTATTAACGGACTGAACTTTAATAAGCATAGCAAGGCTCATCTGGTGCGTGCGGCCCAGGAAGGCATCGTGTTCTCTTTCTGCTATGGCATGGAGATCATGCAGCAGATGGGTATGGACATCAAAAAGATACATGCCGGTAAGGCCAATATGTTCCTCAGTCCTTTGTTCCGTGACACGTTGGCCGGGGTCAGTGGCGCTACGATTGAATTGTATGATACTGACGGCTCTGTTGGCGCTGCAAAGGGAGCTGGTATTGGCGCTGGCATCTATCAGAATAGCCAGGAAGCATTTGCTACGCTTGACAAGTTGCAAGTAATTGCACCCGATGAGGGACATCGGGCAGAATATCTTTCTGCATACGCTGCATGGAAAGAGTCTTTGGCAAAGAATATTAAGTAAATAAAGGAACCCGTCATTTCAAAATGACGGGTTCCTTTTTTATCATAGACCAGCTTTGTACCATTCGAATAACTTTTGGACTCCATCCTCAATCTCTACTTTGTGAGTCCACCCTAACGAGTGAAGCTTTGAGACATCGATTAACTTGCGCATGGTACCGTCGGGTTTGGTTGAGTCAAACTCTACAACACCTTCGAAGCCAACTGATTTCACAACGAGGTCTGACAGCTCACGGATGGTCAGCTCCTTGCCTGTGCCTACGTTGATGTGGCAGTTTCGTATCTCGCCAAGGCTTGGTATTGCTCCGCCGCGCCCTGCCGAGTGGTTGCGGTCTACGGCTCCGTTGGTCTTGGCGCCGTAGTGTACGCTGGAGTATTTGTCGATGCCGATGATGTCGGCGAAGTTCACGTTCAGCAGGATGTGTACCGAAGCATCGGCCATGTCCTCGCTCCACAGGAATTCACGTAGCGGAGTGCCTGTGCCCCATAGCACCACCTTGTTGTTGTAGATGCCGTATTTGGCAAGCACCTGCTCGATGTCGGCAGCAGGAGCAGTGCCGTTGACGCTCTCGACGGGCCGTTTGTCCATGTCGCGGCGAATGCTGTCCCAGTTGGCATCGTGGATGAGCTTGGCCAGATACACTTTGCGCATCATGGCCGGCATCACATGCGAGTTCTCCAAGTGGAAGTTGTCGTTAGGACCGTACAGGTTGGTGGGCATCACGGCGATGTAGTTGGTGCCGTACTGTAGGTTGTACGACTCACACATCTTCAGGCCCGCAATTTTGGCGATGGCGTATTCCTCGTTGGTGTACTCCAGAGGCGAGGTTAGCAGGCAGTCCTCCTTCATGGGCTGCGGGGCGTTCTTGGGGTAGATGCAGGTGGAGCCGAGGAAGAGCAGTTTCTTGACATCGTGGGCGTATGCCTCGCTGATGACATTGCACTGGATCTTCATATTCTGCATGATGAAGTCGGCCCGATAGAGTGAATTGGCCATGATGCCTCCTACGAAGGCGGCAGCCAGTACTACGGCATCGGGGCGCTCTTCGTCGAAGAAGTGGCGTACGGCCAGTTGGTCGGTCAGGTCCAGTTCCTGGTGCGTGCGTCCTACGAGGTTGGTGTATCCCCTTTGCAGCAAGTTGTTCCAAATAGCAGAACCCACCAGCCCGTGGTGTCCTGCGACATATATTTTCGAGTCTTTAGTCAGCATCGTCCATTTGGGCTTTGAGGAATAGCTTCTTTACGAACTTCATGTCGTGGCGTACCATGATGCGCACCAGGTCTTCGAACGAGGTCTTGTGCGGGTTCCATCCCAGCTTGGCCTTGGCCTTGGCGGGGTTGCCCAGCAGCTGGTCCACCTCTGCGGGACGGAAGTACTTGGGATCGACCTCGACGATGACTTGGCCTTCGAAGAGTTGCGAGAGCCTGGTGTCTAATGTTCTTGCGCAGATTCCCTTCTCATTCACCCCTTCGCCTTCCCAGCGGAGTTCGAGGCCCACCTCCTTGAAGGCGAGCGTGCAGAATTCACGCACGCTATGGTATTCGCCTGTGGCAATCACGAAATCGTCTGGTTCGGGTTGCTGCAGGATGAGCCACATGCACTCGATATAGTCCTTTGCATATCCCCAGTCGCGCAGCGAGTTGAGGTTGCCCAGATAGAGCTTGTCCTGATATCCCTGGGCGATACGTGCTGCGGCGAGGGTGATTTTGCGTGTTACGAAGTTCTCACCGCGCCGCTCGCTCTCGTGGTTGAAGAGGATACCGTTGCAGCAGTACATGCCGTAGCTTTCGCGGTAGTTCTTCATAATCCAGAAGCCATAGAGCTTGGCCACGGAGTAGGGACTACGGGGATAGAACGGGGTCGTCTCGCTCTGCGGGACCTCCTGCACCTTGCCGTAAAGCTCGGACGTGGATGCCTGGTAGATTCGGCATGATTTCTCCAGACCGCAGATGCGTACTGCTTCTAACAGGCGCAGCACACCTGTGGCATCGACGTCGGCCGTATATTCTGGCACGTCGAAAGACACCTTAACATGACTCTGAGCAGCCAGATTGTAGATTTCCGAAGGCTTAGTTTCTCCGATGATGCGAATGAGAGAGGATGAGTCGGTCATGTCTGCCCAGTGTAGGTTGACCAGTCGCTTTTTCTTCATGTCGCGCACCCACTCGTCGAGATAGAGGTGCTCAATACGGCCTGTGTTGAAGGATGAAGAGCGCCGGAGCAAACCATGCACTTCATAGCCTTTCTCGATTAGGAATTCTGCCAGGTATGAACCGTCCTGTCCGGTAATACCTGTAATAAGGGCAACTTTCTGATTCATATAGTCAGCTTTCGCCAGCGAACTGCTTGATACGCTGTTCCTCTGTCATTTTACATATTAATAGCATGTCGTTCTTCTCTGTCACGATATAGCCGTCGAGTCCTTGGATGACAACGCGCTTCTCCTGTGTTGTATGGACGATGCAGTTGTGACTCTCCACCAGCTTGATGTCTTGCCCTATGCTTACATTTCCGTAAAGGTCTTTCTTGCTCTGTCCGTAGAGAGAGCCCCAGGTGCCCAGATCGCTCCATCCGAAGTCGGCAGGACACACAAAGATTTCCTCAGCTTTCTCCATGATGGCATAGTCGACGGAGATACTCTCACACTCAGGGAACCGTTCGTTGATAATGCTTTGTTCCTTCTCAGTTCCATAAGCGTTGAGCATTGACTCGAATATCTTGGCCATGGTGGGCTGGTAGATCCTAAATGCATTCACGATGGTGTTAACGTTCCAGATGAAGATACCGGCATTCCAAAAGTAGTTGTTCTTCTGGATATACTTCATGGCCGTCGCTATGTCGGGTTTTTCCCGGAAAGAGTCCACCCTGAAGATTTCCTTGTTGCGTAGGGAGGACGTGCTCAGGTCGGCCTGTATGTAGCCATAGCCGGTTTCCGGGCGGTTGGGCTTCATGCCCAGCGTTACTATGGCATCCGTCTCGCTGGTGAAGCGCATACATTCCTTGATGACGCGCTGGAACTCGGTCGTGTCGGTGATGATATGGTCGCTTGGCGTTACAACGATGTTGGCCTTCGGGTCTTTCGACTTGATGCGCCAGCTGACGTATGCTATGCACGGGGCCGTATTTCGGCGGCAAGGCTCGCACAGTATGTTGCCTTCTGGCATTGTGGGCAGCTGTTCTTTGACAATATCAGCGTATTTCATATTGGTGACAACCCAGATGTTCTCCGGTTGCACCAGGTCGGCGAACCGTTCTACCGTGAGTTGGAGCAAGCTTTTGCCCACTCCTAAGACATCAATGAATTGCTTGGGGGTTTCTGCAGTACTCATTGGCCAAAAGCGGCTCCCCACGCCGCCTGCCATAATGACCAGATGGTTGTTCATTCTTGCCATAGTCTTTCCTTATTTGTTAATAAGCTGCAAAAATATACAATTTATCTCATTCGGCCAAATTTTTTTGGGGAAAATATTCCATTAGGCTGTTTTTCTCTTTTTCCTTAGGTATGACTTCGCAAGGAAATAGGCAGCGGCAACCAGTAGCAGCAGCAGAATGACGATTTTTATATACTCTGCATATTCGGCTATTTTGTCGTTGAGCTGATCCTCGGGTACGATGGCGTGCAGATACCATCCCAAGATGGCCAGAACGGAGTGCCATCCTCCAGCGCCAATAGTTGTGAATAGGATGAATTTCCAGTAGTTCATCCGTGCCAGTCCAGCGGGGATGGATATCAGGTGGCGGATGACGGGCACGAAGCGCCCTGTCAGCGTGGCTGCCACGCCGTGGTTGTCGAAGTATTTCTCGCTCTTCTCCACCTTTTCCTGGTTCAGCAGGCACAGATGCCCGATACGGCTGTTAGCAAACCGATATACGACAGGTCGGCCTACGTAGAGAGCCACGAAATAATTGATAGATGCTCCCACGTCAGCCCCTAATGTCGCAAAGAGAATGATGAGAAACACGTTGAGCGAGCCGCTGGCTGCATGATAGGCTGCCGGAGTAACCACAAATTCCGAAGGTACAGGTACGACCGTACTTTCCAGGAGCATGAGGAAAAAGATGGTAGGATAGTTGAGGTTGCTGAGCAGTGAGGTGATGATATTCATTTGATATTCATATTTTCTTTGATAAAGCTGAGGTATTCGCCAGGTTTCATGTCGGCAGGGAAGAGGTGTCCCAATACAAGCCTGGCCTCCTTTGGGTTCTTGTCTACAGCGAGTGTCAGATAGTATAGGAATTCCTCTGTGTAGTGCAGATCCCAGCAGCAGAGGGCCATGTAGGCATAGCCTTCTTTCCAGTCGTCCTCAACCCGTGCGAAAAAGGCCTTGAATAGTTTGTAGGAGGCTTTTACCAGCCGGTTGTCGTACAGCGACACCATGATGCGCAGCATCGTCCTGGGGGCGTTGCCCGACATCTGGATGGCCTTCTTGAACGCCATCTCCGCCTCGTCGCTGCGTTTGTTGGCCAGCAGGATATGCCCCCTGATTACTTCCATGTCGATGTGGTCACATTCCAGGTCCTTCGTTTTGTCCAGATAGTACAATGCTGTTTCGGGCAGTTGCTTCTCGCTGTATGAGAAGGCCAGTTCCTGAAAGATTTCTGCCAGATACGGCGAATCGTCAGGTGCCACGTCCTTTGCTCTCTCCAGTCGGGCGATGGCATCGTCAAATCGTCCCAGGTTGATGAGGCAAGTGCCCTGATGCAGATAGCCAAACTCATCGAAGCTGGCCTTCTCGGAGTAGCGTTCGAAGAAGTTGAGTGCCTCCTCGTAGTTCTCCAGGCTGTATAGCCCGTTGGCTTTTGCCAGAATGCTCTCCGGGTCGTCGGGGTCGATGGCGATGGCATATTCGCTACTGGTCACCGAGGCGCCATAGTCTTCATTCATGAACTGTACACTTGCCAGCGCGTTCCAGTAGTGCTTGGAGTAGGGGTGCTGGTCAATCAGCTCATTGAACAGCCGGCCGCTGTCCTCGTATTTCCCCAGTCCGAAGAGAGTCCTGGCCATCAGTTCCTTGAAGTCGTCGGAGCTGTCACCCTGTGAGCGGGCCATCCATTCAAAGGCCTTCTCGTGCTGGTCATATTCCGAGAAGAGGTTAGCCACGTCGTATACGTAGTCCATCAGCTCGTCGGGGGCTGTATCCTTGTATTGTTGGCGGAACAGCCTGTCGGCTTCGTCCGTCTTACCTTCACAGATGAGTATTTCTCCCTGCATATATAGGTATTCCAGTTCGTCGAGGGCCTTTAGTTTCTCGGCGTAGCTTCTGGCTGTGGCATAGTCACCGCAGCTGAGTGCCTCCCTCGCCTTATAGAGTAGTGGACCTATGGCGTCAGGATTGATTTGCAGAGCCAGTGCCACGGCACGGTCGGCTTCCTCCGTCAAGCCTTCATATTGATAATAGTCGGCTATGTCGGCCAGGTCGTCGGCATCGATATAGGTGGCGTGCCCTGACCTGACCGAATCCTCATATCGCCTGAGGATGTCCTGAAACTCTTTCGTCTCGAAATACTCAGTGTTGTCAGTCATCTGTTATTGTTTCTTTGACCAGGAGTCCTTCAAGCCTACAGTCTTGTTGAATATTGGTCGCTCTGCTGTCGATTCTGTGTCGGGTGTGAAGTAGCCGATGCGCTGGAACTGCAGGTAGGTGAGGGGCTTCATCTGTGCGGCGTAGGGCTCGATGTAGCAGTCTGTCATCACCTTCAGCGAGTCGGGGTTGATCATCTGCTTCATGGCCGTCACGGCGTCGCACTGCTGCTCCTCGCGCAGACGGGCCAGTTCGTCGCGCGGGTTCTCCACCTTCCACAGACGGTCGTACATACGTACCTCGGCTTTCACGGCGTGCTGGCAGCTCACCCAGTGGAGCGTCTTGCCCTTGATCTTGCGGTTCGAGCCAGGCAGTCCGCTGCGCGACTCTGGGTCGTAGGTGCAGTAGATGGTGGTCACGCGGCCGTTCTCGTCCTCGTCGCAGGGGTGCTCCTCGTTGCACTTGATGATGTAGGCATTCTTCAGACGTACCTCCTTGCCGGGGGCCAGTCGCATGAACTTCTTCTCGGCTTCCTTCATGAAGTCATCGCGCTCAATCCAGAGTTCCCGGCTGAACTCGACGGTGTGGGTGCCGTCGGCCTCGTTCTCTGGGTTGTTGACGGCTGTGAGCTGTTCTATCTGTCCCTCGGGATAGTTGGTGATGACCACCTTCACGGGGTCGAGTACGCCTGAGACGCGGATGGCGCGCTGGTTCAGGTCGTCGCGCACGGCACTCTCCAGCAGGGCCATGTCGTTGAGGGCGTCGATCTTGGTGTATCCTATCTTGTCGATGAAGTTGATGATGCTCTCGGGCGAGTAGCCGCGACGGCGGAAGCCGCAGATAGTGGGCATGCGAGGGTCGTCCCAGCCGCTGACCAGCCGTTCGTTGACCAGTGCCAGCAGGTTGCGCTTCGACATGAGGGTGTAGTTCAGGTTGAGCTTGTTGAACTCCGTCTGTCGTGGACGGTTGTCCTCGATGTTGTCCGTCTCGCCCCTCCACTCTTTCATCCAGGTGACGAACAGGTCGTACAGGGGGCGGTGCTCCACGAACTCCAGCGTACACCACGAGTGGGTGACGCCCTCCAGATAGTCGCTCTGCCCGTGGGTGAAGTCGTACATCGGGTAGGCGTTCCATTTATTACCCGTACGGATGTGTGGTATGTTGAGCACGCGATAGATTAGCGGGTCGCGGAACAGCATATTGGGGTGACTCATGTCAATCTTGGCGCGAAGCACCAGCGTGCCCGGCTCGCACTCTCCGCTGTTCATGTATTCAAACAGCTTCAGGTTCTCCTCCACGGGGCGGTCGCGATAGGGGCTGTTGGTGCCTGGACTGGTGGTGGTACCCTTCTGCTGGGCTATCACTTCAGCGCTCTGCTCGTCGACGTAGGCGCGTCCCTGGCGGATGAGCCACACGGCGAAGTCCCAGAGTTCCTGGAAGTAGTCGGAGGCGTAGTACACGTTGGCCCACTGGAATCCGAGCCATTTGATATCCTGCTCGATGCTCTCGATATACTCCGTGTCCTCCTTCTGTGGGTTGGTATCGTCGAAGCGGAGGTTGCAGGTGCCGCCGTATTTCTTGGCCAGTCCGAAGTCGATGGCGATAGCCTTGGCGTGACCGATGTGCAGGTAGCCGTTGGGTTCCGGTGGGAAGCGGGTCTGCATCCTGCCGCCGTTCTTGCCTGCTGCCAGGTCGTCAATCACCTTCTGCTCGATGAAGCTCACCGATTTCCTCTCTTCACTCGTGTTGATTGTTTTCTCTTCCATATATTGATTTCGTTTTTTCGTTATTACGTTATTACGTTATTTCGTTATTTCGATAAGCTGCTGTCACTTGATTCCCCTGTCGTTCAGGGCCTTTGAATAGCGTGCGGCGTTCCTCAGGTGCTCCTGATAGGTGCGGGCGAAGTTGTGAGTGCCCGAGAAGTCCTCCTTGGCGCACATATACAGGTAGTCGTGGGGCGTGCGGTTGAGCACGGCGTCGATGCCCTTGATGGATGCTATCTTGATGGGCCCTGGGGGCAGTCCTGCGTTCTGATAGGTGTTGTAGGGGCTGTCGAAGAAGAGCATGTCGTGGTAGATACGCCTTAGCTCGAATCGCTTCATGGCGAACTTGACGGTGGGGTCGGCCTGCAGGGGCATGCCAGCTTTCAGCCGGTTCAGGTACATACCAGCTATCATAGGCTTCTCGGCGTTGTTGGCCGTCTCTTCGTCGATGATGCTGGCCAGTGTGCATACCTCGTTGGGTGTCAGTCCCAGTGCGTCGGCCTTCTTCATGCGCTCCTGGTTCCAGAAATGTTTGTTCTCCTTCTGCATGCGCTCCATCAGCTGGTCGATGTTGATATTCCAGTACAGCTCGTAGGTGTCGGGCACGAACATGCAGGCGATGGTGGCAGTGTCGTAGCCCATGTGAGCGCAGTAGGCACTGTCTATCAGTGTGGCTGCTATCGTTGCGCTGTCGAGCATCAGTTTCCTGTCCAGCTGAGCTGCCAGCTTCTCCATCGTTCGCGATTCGGGTATGGTGAGCATCATGGGCTCCTGGCGCCCGTTCTTCAGGTTGCGGAACACCTCGTAGATGTTCATGTCGGGCTTGATGGCATAGCGGCCCGTACGTACGTGCTCGGGGTACTTGCCGTAGCGAGTTAGATATTTGAATCCCGTCAGGCTGCGCTCGGCTGCTGCCGGTTGCAGCTTGGCATAGACGGAGTCGACCGTGTCATCGCCATCGATGTAGACATAGTAGACGGTCTCGCGCTCCCTGCTGAAGTCCGACAGGAAGTAGTAGTACATCAGCCCCGCTATAGCCAGCAGGCAGATGGCTATCGGCATCAGATAATATTGCGTTTTGATTGCCTTCATCTTCTTATTTCTTGAAAATCGCTGCAAAGTTACGAAAAAAATCGCAACTCATAGCCGATAACTCATTTTTTTATTGTATCTTTGCAGGAAATTCTTAAGATTATGAAACTCAGATTCTCCATAAACTACGGCACGCAGTGGGGTGAAAGCCTCCATGTGGCCATTTCCTATCATAGCGCCGACGGCACGGTGCGCACGGCCAATCTGCCGATGCTCACGCAGGACGGCATGCTCTGGACGCTCGAGACGGCTGTCGTTGAGTCGCGCCAGCACCCCATCAGCTCCTTTACCTATTATTATCAGGTGGAGGATGGCGACGGGCGGGTTGTCAGGCGTGAGTGGACGGGCGTCAGGCGTTCCTACTGGTTCGACAGCTCGAAGAGCTACGTGCTGCCCGACCTCTGGCGCGACATCCCCCTGCAGTATCACCTCTACAGCAGTGCCTATGCCGCCACGATGGGCCTGCCCCTCGGCGAAGAGAGCCAGACGCTGCGGGTGCCCCTCTATCGCAAGACCGTCATCTTCCGTGTATCAGCCCCTCAGCTGCTCAAGGGGCAGTCGCTCGCCCTGCTGGGAAGCCATCCCGCCCTGGGCGACTGGAATGCCGCCCGCTATCTTAAGATGGAGTACATTGGCCGCTTCGACTGGCTGCTGTCGGTCAACGTGGATGCCGTCATGCTGCCGCTGGAATATAAATATGTGATCATCGACGATGCCACCAACAACCTTGTGGCCTGGGAGGAAGGTGACAACCGGACTACTGCCGGCCTGCTGCCCCCAGAGCATGCAACGGTGGCGGACGGTACGGTGGTTGTGCTCTACGGTGAGAACCTCCGGGTGAAGGAACACACCTGGCGAGCTGCCGGGGTAGTAGTGCCCGTGTTCTCCTTGCGTAGCGAGCTGTCTTACGGCTGTGGCGACTTCGGCGACCTGCGGCGGCTGGTAGACTGGGCCTCTGTGACCGGCATGAAGGTGATACAGGTGCTGCCCGTCAACGATACCACGACCGACGGGCGGTGGCACGATTCCTATCCCTACAACATCGTCTCGGCCTTCGCCCTGCATCCGCATTACCTCGACATCGAGTCCCTCGGCCCGCTGAAGAACAAGCAGCGCATGACGGCCTACCACCGCCAGCGACGCGAGCTGAATGCCCTTGGCTACAGCGACTATGAGGCCGTGGGGCGCGTGAAACGGGAGTACATAGCCGAACTGTTTGCCGAGCGCGGACAGCAGACACTCGACTCCAAGGAGTTCCGGGACTGGTTTGCCCACAACCGCTTCTGGCTGGAGCCATACGCCCAGTGGAATGGAGAATTAAGAATGGCCTACTTCACCCAGTATCACCTCCACCTGCAGCTCAAGGCCGCCGCCGACTACGCACGCTCGAAGGGCATCATCATCAAGGGCGACCTGCCCATCGGCGTCAATCGCCAGAGCGTGGAGACGGCCACCCATCCCGAATACTTCAACCTCGACTGCTCCGTAGGCGCTACGCCCGATGCCTTCGTGCCCAACGGCCAGAACTGGGGATTCCCCTCCTACGACTTCACGAGTGGCGAGAACGCTGGGCAGAGGAGGGTGAATACTGCCGATGAGCACAGTTCTCTCATCGACTGGTTCCACCAGCGCCTCCGTTGGATGGCGCAGTATTTCGATGCCTTCCGAATAGACCACGTGCTGGGATTCTTCCGCGTCTGGGAGATTCCTGAGGACGCACTCTTCGGCATCCTGGGCCACTTCTCGCCCGCACTGCCCTTCACCGTCGGCGAGATAGAATACTTCGGCCTGCCATTCCGAAAAGACCTGATGACGCGGCCCTTCATCAACGACCGCGTGATAGAACGGCTCTTCGGCATCCACGCCAACTACGTGCGCGACAACTGTCTCGTGCCGCGAGCCTACGGACTCTACGACCTGCGCTCCGACTACGACACGCAGCGCAAGATCTCGAAGGCCTTCGAGGGCCGGGGCGACGAGAACAGCCTCTGGATTCGCGACGGACTCTACCGTCTGGTGAGTGATGTGCTATTCCTCGAAGACCCGCGCCAGCCTGAGATGTACCATCCGCGCATCGGAGTGACTCATGAACCCGTCTACGATGCACTGAGCAGCGACGAGAAGGATGCCTTCATGCGCCTGTACAACAACTACTACTACCAGCGCCACAACTTCTTCTGGGGCCAGCAGGCCACGCGGAGACTCACCCGGCTGTTCGGCTCCACCCGTATGCTCTGCTGTGCCGAGGACCTGGGCATGCTGCCCGAGTGCGTCGGATGGGTGCTCGATGCACTGCGTATACTGACCCTCGAGGTGCAGTCGCTGCCCAAGCAGCAGGGCTTCGAGTTCGCCCATCTCGACGGCAATCCCTACCGCTCGGTAGCCACCTTTGCCACCCACGACATGTCGCCCCTGCGGCTCTGGTGGGAGGAGAACCCCGAGCGCACACAGCGATATTACGTCTCGATGCTGCAGAAGCAGGGCCGTGCCCCCGAGCACCTGCCCGCCCATCTGGCCGAGGAGATCATCGCCCGCCACCTCTACTGCCCCTCGATGCTCTGTATGCTCTCGCTGCAGGACTGGCTGGCCATGGACGGCGAGCTGCGCTCGAAGAATCCGCGAGAGGAGCGTATCAACGTACCCAGCGACCCCTATAACCGCTGGCGATACCGCATGCACCTGACTATCGACGAGCTGCTCCAAGCCGACCGCTATAATAATAAGGTACGCACGATGATCATACGGTCCAAGCGCTGACGGCCTCGGCATCCAGTTGTCCCGTTATTTCGTTATTTCGTTATCACGTTATTCCGTTATTCCGACAATGTACAATACCTTCATATTCGACCTCGACGGTACCCTGCTCGACACCTTGCGCGACCTGGCTTCATCCGTCAATTACGCGCTGCGCCAGCACGGCATGCCGGTACACTCCTTAGACGACATCCGGCGATTCGTGGGCAACGGCGTCCGCCTCCTGATGGAGCGGAGTGTGCCTTTGGGTAGTGCAAACCCCGAGTTTAAAGCGGCCTTCGCCACCTTCCGCGAGCACTATATGCATCACTCGCTCGACACCACGCGGCCCTACGATGGTATCCCTGAAACGCTCGCCGAGCTGCGCCGCCGCGGCTGCCGCATCGCCGTGGTGAGCAACAAGATGATGGCAGCCACCGAGGCCCTCTGCCGACACTTCTTCGCCGACACTGTGGAGGTGGCCATCGGAGAGCACGAGGCCGAGGGCATACGCAAGAAGCCCGCTCCCGACACCGTCGTCGAGGCACTCAGACAGCTGGGGGAGGACGGCGAGGATGCCGTCTACGTTGGCGACAGCGATGTGGATATCCAGACCGCCCTCAACGCCTCGCTGCCCTGCATCTCTGTGCTCTGGGGCTTCCGCGACCGTGAGTTCCTGCTCAGCCACGGGGCCGACACCATGATTGAGCACCCCCGCGAGCTGTTGAGCTTTGCGGGGCCTAAGAGGGTTTGAATTATAGGTTGTAACGTTGTTACATCGCCGATGTACAAAGGGCGTGCAACCTGTTTTGGAGGTTGTAAGGTTGTAACAAGGTTGTAACGCTTTTCGGTCTTGCTGCAAGCCTATCAGCCTGGTTTTTGGGATGGCTACTTATAGTACTGCGGGGCCTGATACCAAACGCCAGAAAGCTCCTAACCAATGACAGAAGCCTATCTTTCGCTGAATTTACTAGTAAATCCAGTCATTAATGGCACTCTGACAAATAGGGAGCAGCGTGTTACAAACATGGAGCGGCATGTTACAAACAAGGAGCGGCATGTTACAAACAGGGAGCGGCATGTTACAACCTTGTAGCAACCTTACAACCTGCGAAAAAGGTTGCACGCCCTTTGTACATCGGCGATGTAACAACGTTACAACCTGTAATTCGATTTCTCTTTACTTCTTCTTCAGCTTCTTCAGTCGTCGGCGGGCGTCGCCGGCATCGGGGTACAGCTCGAGGGCCTTCTCATAGTTGCGGATGGCAGCATCGGTCATGTGCTCGTGCTCGCACTCGCGGCCCAGCAGGGTGTACTCGGCGGCGAGCCGTTTCAGCTGTTCTTGCTTGGCACTGAGCAGCTCTTCCAGTTCGCCGATGCGGCGCTTCTGGCTGTTGATGATGTCCAGCTTGCGGCGAATGAAGCGCTTGATGTGCGGCTTCTCAATGTCGTAGCGGGAGTGGATGGCCTTGAAGAAGTTGTCGAGGAACAGGTCGAAGCGTCCCTCGTCGAAGGCTGCCACGGCGTCGTGGTATTCACGGTCGGCCTTGCCCTCCTGCATGGCGCGCTCGATGAGCGCGGGGTCGTTGTAGTGCTTGGCAAACTGCACCACCTCGGCCCTCACGAAGATGTCCGACTGCCGGATAGGCTCCTTGAGGGTGATGCCTTCGAGCGAGGTGCAGCGGGAGAGGGCCACGTAGGTCTGTCCTCCGGCGAAGGCCCCTCCGCCTCCGAAGTCGATGCATACCTGTTGGAAGGTGAGGCCCTGACTCTTGTGTACGGTGATGGCCCACGCCAGGCGGATGGGGAACTGTGTGTAGGTGCCCAGCTGCTGCTCCTCGATGCGCTGCTCCGTCTCGTTGAAGGTGTAGCGCATGTTCTCCCACACCTCGCGCTCCACGTCGTACTCGCGCCCCTCCTCGGTGATGATGCCGATGACGCCTTCCTCCTCGGCTATGTAGTCTATGGTGCCCAGGGTGCCGTTCACCCATCGCTTGTCCTTGTCGTTCTTGATGAAGATGACTTGTGCGCCCGGCTTCAGTTGCAGCTCCATCGGGGTGGGGAGCGACGTCTCAGGAAACTCGCCCTGGATCACGCCGAAGAAGGTGGCGGGCGAGCCTTCAAGCGCAGCGAGTCGCTGCTCGTTGATGTAGTCTACGGTGTCGCGGCGCGAGGCGAGGGTGATGGTGAGAGAGGGACTGGTGGCGGCGGTGACGGCGGTGACGGCGGTGACGGCGCAATTAGCGCCGTTTACTGGATGGGGGGAGGGGGAAACGCGGGCGTTGAGGGCCGTGAGGTCGGCCTCGGTGGCCTGGTTTTGTCGGATGCGGTCGAGGATGGCGATGAAGTGCGGGTCGCTCTGTCGATACACCTTGCGCAGCTCTATTGACACGATGGGCATCTGCTGCCACACCTTGGCGCAGAAGAAGTAGGCCGAGGGGTAGAAGGGCTGCAGCAGCTGGCGGTCGTCGTCCTTCACGACAGGCTCCAGCTGGTAGATGTCGCCCACGAGCAGCAGCTGTTTGCCTCCGAAGGGCTCGGGGTTGCGTGTGTATATGCGCAGCACCTTGTCGATGAAGTCTACGATGTCGGCCCTGACCATCGATATCTCGTCGATAATGATGAGTTCCACCTCGCGTAGCAGCTTGCGGTGGGCACTGGTGTACTTGAGTGTCTCCTTGATGTGTCGCCAGGAGTAGCGCTGGTCGTTGGGCAGAAGGGGGTGGAAGGGCAGCCGGAAGAAGCTGTGCAGGGTGGCGCCGCCGGCATTGATGGCGGCGATGCCCGTGGGTGCGAGAATGACGTGCTTCTTCTTGGTGTTCTGCGCCACGTAGCGTAGGAATGTCGACTTGCCCGTGCCCGCCTTTCCGGTGAGGAAGAGCGAGCGGCGGGTGTAGTTGACGATTTGCAGGGCGTCCTGCCAC
Organism: uncultured bacterium; assembly: GCA_946188155.1. Lineage (GTDB taxonomy): Bacteria > Bacteroidota > Bacteroidia > Bacteroidales > Bacteroidaceae > Prevotella. The sequence continues at coordinate 43,680 of CAMHUC010000001.1, forward strand.
TCCTTATTGTCCAGGTCGAGGTCTTTCAAATCGAAAATCGAAAATCGTTAAATCGAAAATAACTCCATCTCATCATTCCTCCTTGGTGGCCTCGGCTGCCGGGGCCTCGGTGGGCTCGGGCTGCGTCTCTTCGGGTTCGGCAGGCTGGGCGGGATGCTGCATGGGGTTGCCGTACTCATCGTACTCGATGTACTTGTCGATGCCTTCCAGGTCGAGCGAGTCGGTGCCGATGGAGTCGGAGTCGGCCGCGTGGTAGGCGTACTGGCAGTTCAGGTACATATCCTGGGTGATGGTCTCATCCTTGGGCTTCTGGGCGAACTTGCCGTGATAGTGCTTGAAGGCGGGGTCGCCGAGCACAGACTGGAAGAAGTATCCGCAGATGGGCAAAGCCGTGCGCGACCCTTGTCCGAGTGCTCCTGTGCGGAAGTGTATGCTTCGGTACTCGCCGCCCACCCATGCTCCGGCCACCAGCTTGGGGCTGACGCCCACGAACCAGGCGTCGGAGTGGTTGTTCGACGTGCCCGTCTTGCCTCCGAACTCGGTGTCGCGGTCGAACTGGCCCACGTATCCCCAGAGGCTCATCGAGGTGCCTCCGCGCTCGCGCAGACCTCCGAGGAGCATTTGCTGCATGAGGTAGGCCGAGCGGTAGGGGATGGCTTGTCGCTGTTCGGTGGGACCTGTGTAGATTTCTTTCCCGTCGCGGTCGAGGATGCGGGTGACGAGCACCGGGTCGTGGGCGCGGCCGTCGTTGGCCACGGTGCAGTAGCTGTTGACGAGCTCCAGCAGGTTGACGTCGCTGGAGCCGAGGGCGAGCGAGGGCGTGGGGTCGAGCTTCGACTTGATGCCCATGTTGCGCGCCGTATTGGCGATGTTCTCGATGCCCACCTCCTGTCCGAGCTTCACGGCGATGGAGTTGATGCTTTGTGCGAAGGCCACCTTCAGGGGCATGGAGTCGCCGGTGAAGTAGCCGTTGGCGTTGGTGGGTGCCCATGTCACTTCTTTCTTCTTGGCAGGGTCCCAGACCTTCATGGCGAAGTAGGAGTCCAGTCGGCGGTCGCAGGGCGTGAGGCCCTGGTTCATGGCCTCGGTGTAGACGAAGAGCTTGAACGTGGAGCCAGGCTGCCGCATGGCGGTCACCTTGTCATATTTCCATGAGTTGAAGTCCACGTCGCCCACCCATGCCTTCACGTGGCCCGTCTCTGCCTCCATGGCCACGAATCCGCAGTGCATGAATCGCACCATGTAGCGGATGGAGTCCATGGTCGTCATCACGCGCTCTGTCTTGCCCTCGCCGTAGTCGAAGAGGCTGACGGGGTGGGGCAGGTTCATATAGTAGTTGATGGAGTCCTCGTTGCCGTCGAACTTCTTCTTCAGCTGCTTGTAGTAGGGTTGTCGCTTGGCGATGTCCTCGATAAAGTTCTTGATCTCCACGTGGTGCTCGTCCTGCCAGGGGTTCTCCGAACCCCAGTGGTTGTCGAAGTTGCGCTGCACCTGCATCATCTGCTTGCGTGCCGCCTCTTCGGCGTACTTCTGCATACGGGTGTCTACGGTGGTGTAGATCTGCAGGCCGTCGGTGTAGAGGTCGTAGCCGTTGTCCTTGCACCAGTCGCGCAGGTAGTTGGCCACGGCCTCGCGGAAGTAGGTGGCCTGGCCGTCGTAGGCATTCTCCACGCTGTAGTCCGACATGTCGATTTCCTTGGCTTTGAGCGTGTCGCATCCCTCTTGGGTGAGGTGCCCGTGCTTCTGCATCAGGTCGAGCACGATGTTGCGGCGCTTCAGGGCATTGTCGGGATTGATGAGCGGATTGTAGTAGGTGGTGGCCTTGAGCATGCCTACGAGTATGGCGGCATTTTCGGGTGTGAGCTCCTTGGGCGTGCAGCCGAAGTAGGTTTTGCAGGCCGTCTTGATGCCGAAGGCGTTGGAGCCGAAGTCCACGGTGTTGGCATATTGCGTGAGGATTTCCTCCTTGGTGAAGAAGTACTCCAGCTTGTAGGCGGTGATCCATTCCTTGCTTTTCATAATGAGCATCTTCAGGCCGGGAATGTTGCCCAGCAGGCCCGTGGAGTATTCGGAGCGGGTGCGGAAGAGGTTCTTGGCCAGCTGCTGGGTGATGGTGGAGGCCCCTCGCGCGTCGTGATGGAGGATGTACTCCTTGGCCACGGCGAAGAAGGCCGTGTAGTCGATGCCGTGATGGTGGTAGAATCGTTCGTCCTCGGTATCGATGAGTGCCTGCCAGAACACGGGGTTGACATCCTCGTAGCTGACGGGCGTGCGGTTCTCGGAGAAGAACTTGCCAATCTGCACCTCGTCGGCACTGTAGATGATGGATGCCTCGGCGGGTCGCTTGTTCTTGATGGTGGCCATCGACGGTGACTTTCCGAAGAGCCAGAGGAAGTTGACATCGACGGCTCCGAGGTATAGGAAGAATGCTGCGATGACAGTGATGACGGCTGACAGCAGCTTGATGTACCACGGGCGCCCTTTGAAGAGGCTCTTATACAGATGCCACAGGCTGGTTATCCAATTCCATATCTTTTTCATATCGATTCTCTATATAGTCAATGATTTGTTTCTTTTCGTCGGGGCTGAACCAGCGGATGTCTGGGTCGCGCTTCAGCCAGGTGAGCTGCTTGCGGGCGTAGCGGCGGGTGTTGCCCTTGATGCGCTCTACGGCCTCCTGGAGCGTCCAGCGACCGTCGATGCAGTCGAAGAGTTCCTTGTAGCCCACGGTGTTCAGCGCATTCTGATGGCGCATGGGGTAGAGGGCTTGGGCTTCCTGGAGTAGCCCCCGGTCCATCATCTCGTCTACTCGCTGGTTGATTCTTGTGTACAGTTCCTCGCGGGGGCGGTTGAGTCCGATTTTCACGATGCGGAAGGGTCGCTGCTTGCGCTGGGCCTTGCGGAAGGAGGTGTAGGTGCGGCCCGTCATGTGACAGATTTCGAGGGCATGCACCACGCGGCGGGGATTCTGGCGGTCTACTGTCTCGTAGTGCTCCGGGTCCATCAGGCGCAGCTCCTCCACGAGTGCTTCCAGGCCTTCCTCAGCCAGTCGGCGCTTCATCGTGGCCCGTGTCTCAGGGTCTACGGTGGGTATGTCGTCGATGCCGTTGCACACAGCGTCGATGTACATCATGCTGCCTCCGGCCATCAGGGCATAGTCGTTATTTATAAATAAGGTGTCGAGCAGGCTCGTCACCTGTTGTTCGTACATCGAGGCCGAGTAGTAGTCATTGAGCGACAGTGCCCCCACGAAGTAGTGCTTCACTCGCTGGAGTTCATCCTCGGAAGGCGGTGCCGTTCCGATGCGCAGTTCACGGTATATCTGCCGCGAGTCGGCATTGATGACTGGCGTGCCGAAGTGCTGGGCGATGTCGAGGCAGAGGGCAGTCTTGCCTACGGCCGTGGGCCCCGTGATGACTATCAGCGTCTTTCTCAATTGTCAATTTTCAATTTTCAATTACCTTATAACTCCTCGCTTGGAGTTTTCGATGAATGTGCAGATGTAGTCCACCTCCTTGGAGTCGGGAAACTGTTCGCGCGCCATGGCGCAGCCGTCCTTAAGCACCCCCTGTGAGTAGATGATGCGGTAGGCCTCGTGGATGGCCTCGATGGTCTCGCGGGGGAATCCTCGGCGGCGCAGCCCCACGAGGTTCACGCCGGCGTAGCGCACGGGCTCCTTGCCGGCGATGACGTAGGGCGGTATGTCCTGCGAGGTGCGTGACCCCCCCTGGAACATGATGTAGCTGCCCACGTGGCAGAACTGGTGGAACAGACAGGTGGCGGAGATGATGGCGAAGTCGTCGACCACCACCTCGCCGGCGAACTTGGTGGAGTTGCCGATGATGCAGCCGTTGCCTATCACGCAGTCGTGGGCCACGTGCATGTTCTCCATCAGCAGGTTGCCGTTGCCCACGACGGTCTTGCCCTTCGAGGCGGTGCCCCGGCTGATGGTGACGTTCTCGCGGATGCTGTTGTTGTCGCCTATCTCGCAGGTCGTCTCCTCGCCCTGGAACTTCAGGTCTTGGGGCTTGGTAGAGATGGATGCACCGGGGAAGAACTCATTGCCGTTGCCGATGCGTGCGCCGAAGTGGATGGTGACGTTATTCAGTAGCTTGTTGTTGTCGCCGATCACCACGTTCTTGTCAATCACGCAGAAGGGCCCGATGATGTTTCCGTCGCCCAGCTTTGCCTCTGGGTCGATGACGGCGAGTGGGTGTATTTGGTTTGCCATTTTCTTTTCGGAATAACGATATTACGGTATAACGATATAACGATATTTCGGGATATCGATTAACTATTTGTTCTTAACGATTTGAGCGGTGAATGTTGCCTCGGCCACCACGTGGTCGCCCACAAAGATGTAGCCCTTCATCGACGAGATGCCATGACGGACGGGAGCCAGCAGGTCGACCTTGAAGATGAGCGTGTCGCCAGGCACCACCTTCTGCCGGAACTTCACGCCGTCGATCTTCATGAAGTAGGTGCTCCATCGCTCTGGCTCCTCCAGGGTGTTGAGCACCAGCAGTCCGCCGCACTGTGCCATCGCCTCTATCTGCAGCACGCCGGGCATGACGGGCTCCTGGGGGAAGTGGCCCTGGAAGAAGGGTTCGTTGGCGGTGATGTTCTTGATGCCTACGATGGTCGTTGCGCCCAGAGCGATGACCTTGTCCACCAGCTGCATCGGGTAGCGGTGGGGCAGCAGCTCACGGATGCGGTTCACATCCATCACCGGCTCCTCGTTGGGGTCGTAGAAGGGGGCCTGTATCTCGTGCTTGCGTATCTCCTTGCGCATCAGGCGTGCGAACTTGTTGTTGATGGTATGTCCGGGGCGGGTGGCGATGATGCGGCCTTTGATGGGCTTGCCGATGAGTGCCATGTCGCCGATCACGTCGAGCAGCTTGTGGCGCGTACACTCGTTGTCCCACTGCAGGGGTTTGTGCTGTATGTAGCCCAGGTCGGTGGCGTCGCGATGCTCCACGTGCAGCATGTCGGCCAGCATGTCGAGGCGTTCCTGGGTTGTCTGACGCTCGTAGATGACGATGGCGTTGTCCAGGTCGCCGCCCTTGATGAGGTTGGCCTGCAGCAGCGGCTCGATGTCGCGCACGAATACGAAGGTGCGTGCTGATGCTATCTCCTCGGGATACTTCTTCGGGTCGTCGAGGGTAGCAAACTGCGAGCTGATGAATTTCGACTCGAATGAGCACATGGCCGTAATCGACATGTCCTCGTCGGGCAGGATGGTGATGCTGGAGCCTGTCTGCTCGTCCTTCACCTCAATCTTCTTGCGGATGACGTACCAGTTCTTCGGGGCGTTCTGCTCCTCGATGCCCACCTCGTTGATCTTCTCCACATACTTGATGGCAGAGCCGTCGAGGATGGGAAATTCCGGGCCGTTCACCTGTATCATGCAGTTGTCGATGCCCAGGGCGTAGAGTGCCGAGAGACCGTGCTCAACGGTAGACACACGGGCTTCGCCCTTGCCCAGGACGGTGCCGCGCTGCGTGTCGACCACGTTTTCGGCCACGGCATCGATGACGGGTTCTCCCTCCAGGTCGATGCGCTGAATCTTGTAGCCGTGATTCTCGGGGGCGGGATTGAACGTGACGGTCAGGTTCAGGCCCGTATGCAGTCCTTTGCCGAACAGCGAGAAACTGCCTTTCAATGTTTTCTGTTTCATTGTGATATGACGTTATGACGTTATTTCGGTATGACGTTATTTCGTTATGGCGTTATTTCGATATGACGTTATTTCGGTATGACGATTGATGATGGATGATGTCAGGACCGGGCTTTCAGCTCGTCAATCTCGCGCTGCAGCTGGGCAATCTGCCGGTACATGTCGGGCAGCTTGGAGTAGATGGCCTTGGCTTTGAAGAACATCTTCGGATCCATGGCCGGTGAGCCGATGAGCGACTCCCCGCCGCCCTTGGTGTTCTTGATGACGCCGCACTGAGCACCCACGAACGTGCGGTCGGCCACGTGGATATGGCCAGAGAAGCCTGCCTGGCCTCCCACCATGCACCAGGCCCCAATCTTCGTCGAACCGGCCAGTCCTGCCTGGGCCGACATCACTGTGTTCTCGCCTATCTCGCAGTTGTGGGCCACCTGGATAAGATTGTCAAGCTTCACACCCTGATGGATGACGGTCTGCCCCATCGTAGAGCGGTCTATGCAGGTGTTGGCACCTATCTCCACATTGTCCTCTATCACCACGATGCCGATCTGGGGAATCTTGTCGTAGCCGTCCTGGTTGGGGGCGAAGCCGAAGCCGTCGGCACCGATCACGGAGCCTGCATGGATGGTGACGCTGTTGCCGATCCTACAGCCCTGGTAGATGGTCACGTTGGCATAGAGCAGGCACCGCCGGCCGATGCTCACGCCATCGCCGACGACGGTGTGTGGATAGATCTGAGTGCCGTCGCCCACCTGTGCATTGTCGCCCACCACCGCGTAGGGGCCGATGTATACATCCTTGCCGATGGTGGCACTCTCGGAGATGCAGGCCGTGGGGTGGATGCCTGTCTTTCTTGGCTTCACCGACTCGTAGTACTGTAGCAGCTTGGCAATGCTGTCGTAGGCATTCTTCACTCGGATGAGTGTGGCCGAAACGGGATGCTCCAGTTCCACATCCTCGTTGATGAGAACCACACTCGACTTCGTGTCATAAATACAGTGGGTGTATTTCGGGTTCGAAAGGAACGAAATGGCTCCTGGAACTCCTTCTTCGATCTTGGCGAAGGTGCTGACGGTAGCAGTAGCGTCGCCTTCCACTCTTCCTCCTATCAGTTCGGCTATTTGCTTAGCGGTAAATTCCATGTTTGATGTCCTTTTTGTCGATTATCCTAACGCTTTTATCTGCGTGAAGGGTACTATTCGGATGCAAAGATAACAAAAATTATTGGAAACGTTGATAACACAGATAATATTTTCTGATTTTTTTAGAAAGCAACTGAACATTTAGCAATTCCGAGGCTTCGGAGATGTCGCGCAGGGTGCCGTCTTTGTATAGGATGGTGATACTGTCGTCGTCCACGTTGTACATGTCTTTCTGTATGGCGTTCAGGCTCATCATGTATCGGCGCGCATCCTCCGGGCTGATGTCCATCTGGCGGGCTATGGTGTCGGCTATTTCGCTCGTCCTGCTTTCCTCGACAGGCTCCTCGTGTACCTCTACTTTAAAGATGTGGCGGTCGAGCATGTCGGCGGCCAGTGTGGCGAGAATCTTGTCGTCGCTGTGCTTCCAGGCTTTCATGGCGCTCCAGATGTCGGAGTCGTCCAGTTCCTCGTAGTAGCTGAGGGTTTCCGGGTGGGTGCTGAACCAGTGGGCGTCGACGTCGTTCCTGAGGAAGTAGAGTAGGGCGGGGGCCGCGAACACCTGGTGCCCCTGCCGAGCCAGGTACTTGGCGCGCATGAGCATGTTGACCAGCACTTTCTCGTAGGCCACACAGGTGCGATGCAGGTACACTTGCCAGTACATCAGTCGCCGCGTGGTGAGGTAGTTCTCCAGCGAGTAGATGCCTTTCTGCTCTACTACAAGCGAATCGTCTACCACGTTGAGCATCTTGATGATACGCGCTGAACCGATGTTGCCTTCTGTCACTCCCGTGTAGAAGGAGTCACGGCGCAGATAGTCCAGCCGGTCCATGTCGAGCTGCGAGGAGATGAGCTGGTGCAGGAAGTTCTTCCCGTACTCACCTTTGAAGATGCTGATGGCCAGGTTGAGCTGCCCCTGCACGTCGGCGTTGATCTGCTCCATCATCAGCAGCGAGATCTCTTCGTGCGAGATACCGCTGATGAGTGTGTTCTCCAGCACGTGGGAGAACGGCCCGTGGCCGATGTCGTGCATCAGGATGGCAGCCTCTACGGCCTCTGCCTCGGAGTCGAAGATGAAGTTGCCCTTCAGCTGCAGGTTCAGCACGGCCTCCGACATCAGGTGGAAGGCTCCCAGGGAGTGCTGGAAGCGCGTGTGGCGGGCTCCCGGATACACCACCGAGGCCAGTCCAAGCTGGTTGATGCGGTTGAGACGCTGGAAGAGCGGATGCTCCACGATGTTGTAAAGCAGTCCCCGTGGAATCCTGATGAATCCGAACACGGGGTCGTTGATAATCTTTGCTTCGTTCACACCTATTAATAATTTAGAGTTCTTTATTCAGCTCGCAAAGGTACATATTTTCCAATGAACAGCCAAATCTTTTGCAGAAAAACCTCATAACGTCGTTTTTACAAAATAAATTTGGTGTTTTCGCGGCTTATTTGTAACTTTGCACCCTGTATGAAAGAAGTGATAGTTAGTGACAGTCGTCTGCAGCGGGCAGCCATGCAAGGAATGGATGCCTTCGTCCAGGTGTTTACAGGCGCCATCCGCGATGCCATCGGCGGGGAGCTGACGGCAGAGACGATGGCCGAGTTGAACAGTGACCAGATCACGTTGCTGGCCTGGGATATGCTGCGCCAGGAGGTGATGGAGGGAGGCTTCGTGCAGCTCATCCACAACGGGCTGGGGCCCTTCATCTTCAAGAACCCGTTTGCCAAGGCTGTGCGCCTGTGGGGGCTTCGCGACCTCTCGAAGATGATCTACGAGGTGCATACCCTCTGGCTGAAGAACCGCGAGGAGATTGAGAAGGACTGCAGCGACGAGGAGTTTATGGCCCTCTTCGAACGCTTCCCCGAATTTGACGACTACGACGACCAGTTCGTCGAGAGCGAGGAACAGTGGACTGACGACATCGCCCACTACATTGATGACAATCTGGAGAAATTCGCAACGATTAAAGAATGAACAAAGAACAAGAGCTACTGAGGAAGAAAAGCCCGGTACAGATTAAGAATAAGAAGGCCTCGTTCGAATACTTCTTTATAGAGACCTTCACGGCAGGCATCGTCCTGACGGGTACGGAGATCAAGAGCATCAGGCTCGGCAAGGCCAGCCTGGTGGATACTTACTGCACGGTAATCAACGGTGAACTGTGGGTGAAGCAGATGAGCATCAGCCCCTACTTCTACGGCTCGTACAACAATCACGACATGAAGCGCGACCGCAAGCTGCTGCTCAGCAAGCGTGAGATACGACAGCTGGAGAGCGCCACGAAGCAGACGGGCTATACCATCGTGCCCATCCTTGTGTTCATCGACCAGAACGGGCGCGCCAAGATGGACATCGCCCTCTGCAAGGGTAAGAAGGCTTACGACAAGCGGCAGACGCTTAAGGAGAAGGAAGATCGCCGAGAAATGGATCGTGCGATGAAGGTGTATAAGTAGTTTATAGTTTACGGTTTATAGTTTACGGTTTACAGTTTATAGATGTTTACTCTGTGAGAAAAGGACTTAACGATATCATCAAGGAGCGCGTGCTGATACTCGACGGAGCCATGGGGACGATGATTCAGACCTATGGCCTCGACGAGGATGACTTCTGGAGCGACGAGCTGCGCCGCCTGCTGCCCTCGCGGCTGGTGCAGATGAAGGGCAATAACGACGTGCTCTGCCTGACGCGCCCCGACGTGGTGGAGGATATTCATCGGCGATACCTCGAGGCAGGAGCCGACATCATCGAGACCAACACCTTCAGCTCGCAGCGCGTCTCGCAGGCCGACTACATGCTTCAGAAGCAGGCCTGGGAGATGGCCCGTGAAGGAGCCGTTATCGCCCGTCGCGCTGCCGACGCTTTCTCTACCGAAGAGAAACCGCGCTTCGTGGCTGGCAGCATAGGTCCTACGAACAAGACGCTGTCCATGTCGCCCGATGTAAGCAGTCCTGCCTTGCGCGACCTGACCTACGAACAGCTTCTTGATGCCTATATGGAACAGGTGGACGGGCTGATAGAGGGTGGGGTGGATGCCCTGCTGATAGAGACCATCTTCGACTCGCTGAATGCCAAGTGCGCCATCGATGCTGCCATGAGGGTGATGGAGCAGCGGGGCGTCGCACTGCCCATCATGCTTAGCGTAACTGTCAGCGACCTGGCGGGGCGTACACTCTCCGGGCAGACGTTAGAGGCATTCCTGGCCTCTGTCAGTACCTACCCCATATTCTCCATTGGACTGAATTGCTCGTTCGGTGCCACGCAGATGAAGCCATATATACGTGAGCTGGCCAGGCGAGCACCTTATTATATTAGCTGCTATCCAAACGCCGGATTGCCTAACGCTATGGGCCTCTACGACGAGTCGGCTGAGTCGATGGCCGTCAAGATGAGCGAGCTGGTGGATGAAGGACTGGTAAACATCATCGGTGGCTGCTGCGGCACCACGGATGAGTTTATCCGCCACTATCAGCCTCTGGTTGAGGGACGTCAGCCACACCAGCCAGCCCCCAAGCCGGAGGCCATGTGGCTCTCTGGCCTGGAGCTGCTCGAGGTGAGGCGGCAAGACATTTCTCTCACCTCTCACCTCTCACCTCTCACCTCCCCCTTCTCACCTCTCACCTCTACATTCATCAACGTCGGTGAGCGTTGTAACGTGGCTGGTTCCAGGAAGTTCCTTCGGCTCATTAAAGAAAAGAAATATGCTGATGCTATTGCTATTGCCCGCAAACAGGTGGACGACGGAGCCCTCGTGATAGATATCAATATGGACGACGCGCTGCTCGATGCCCGGCAGGAAATGGTGACCTTTCTCAATATGATTGCTGCCGAACCCGACATCGCCCGGGTGCCCGTGATGATCGACTCCAGCGACTGGGCGGTCATCCGTGCCGGACTGCAGTGCGTGCAGGGCAAGAGCATTGTCAACTCCATCTCGCTGAAGGAGGGGGAAGCGACGTTTGTAGAACATGCCCGCGACGTGATGCGCTATGGTGCTGCCGTGGTGGTGATGTGCTTCGACGAACGAGGGCAGGCCACCACCTATGAGCGCCGTATCGAGATAGCCGCCAGGGCCTACAGGATTCTCACAGAACAGGTGGGCATGAGTCCGCTCGACATCATCTTCGATCCCAATATCCTGGCCATTGCCACAGGCATGGAGGAGCATGATGCCTATGCCGCCGACTTCATACGGGCCGCGAGATGGATCAGGCAGAACCTGCCCGGAGCCCATGTCAGCGGGGGGGTCAGCAACCTCTCGTTCTCGTTCCGAGGAAACAATTATATCCGCGAGGCCATGCATGCCGTATTCCTCTACCATGCCATTCGGGCTGGAATGGACTTCGGTATCGTAAATCCTTCTACTAAAGTCGTTTATAGCGATATTCCTCAATCACAGCTTGAGGTCTTGGAGGATGCCGTCTTGAACCGTCGGCAGGGAGCCTCTGAGCACCTGATAGCACTGGCGGAGGAGATAGCCAGCCATGCCGAGGTGCAGAAGGCTGCTACTCAGGTGGAGAACGGCAGTCCCGACACCCAGCTCTCATTGGAGGACCGGCTGAGCCAGGCACTGGTGAAAGGCATCGGCGACCATCTTGAGGACGACCTAAAGGAAGCCCTTACGAAATATCCTCGCGCTGTCGACATCATCGAGGGACCACTGATGGCCGGCATGAACACCGTGGGTCGGCTATTCGGCGAAGGCAAGATGTTCTTGCCCCAAGTGGTGAAGACTGCCCGCACCATGAAACAGGCCGTGGGCATCCTGCAACCCTACATCAAGGCCGAACAGTCGGAAAGCACTTCTGCCGGGAAAGTACTCCTTGCCACAGTGAAGGGCGACGTCCACGATATCGGCAAGAACATCGTCAGTGTGGTGATGGCCTGCAACGGCTACGAAGTCATCGACATGGGCGTGATGGTGCCTGCTGAACAGATTGTCAGAAAAGCCATCGAAGAGCAGGTGGATATCATTGGCCTGAGTGGACTCATCACTCCAAGTCTCGAGGAGATGGTCCATGTAGCCACTGAACTGCGGAAGGCCGGGCTCAGCATCCCCATTATGATTGGGGGAGCCACCACCAGCGAGCTCCATGTGGCCCTGAAGATAGCCCCTGTCTACGGCGGTCCCGTGGTGTGGATGAAAGATGCCTCGCAGAATGCCCTGGTGGCCTCGCGCCTGTTGAGCGAAGAAGCCGCCGTGGAACAGGAGCTGGACGAGAAATACGCCCACCTGCGCGACGCCTACCGTCAGGAGCAGCAGCAACTGCTCTCGCTTGAGGAAGCCCGTCAGCACAAACCCCGTTTTTTTGATAACTAAAGCAAATTTGATATGAAGAAATTAGCAATCCTCCTACTATTCACTATTCACTGTTCACTATTCACTGCCTTGGCTCAGCCCAAGCGTGAGTTCCGGGGAGCCTGGATTCAGTGCGTCAACGGACAGTTCCAGGGCTTGGGCACCCAGAAGATGCAGCAGACGCTGAGCTATCAGCTCGACGAGCTGCAGAAGGATGGGGCCAACGTGATTATTTTCCAGGTGCGCCCAGAGTGCGACGCCCTCTACGAGAGCCGTCTGGAGCCTTGGAGCCGTTTCCTCACAGGCAAGCAGGGCCAGGCACCCGTCCCGTACTGGGACCCGCTACAGTGGATGATCACTGAGTGCCACAAGCGGGGCATGGAGCTGCACGCCTGGATCAACCCCTTCAGGGCCAAGACCAAGACCACCAAGCAACTGGCTGCCAACCACGTCGCCGTGCGCAAGCCGATGAGCTGCTTTGCCTACGACGACCTGTTCATACTCAACCCCGGCATCCCGGAGAACCGCGACTACATCTGTGAGGTGGCCCGCGACATCGTCACCCGCTACGATGTCGACGGCATCCACATGGACGACTACTTCTACCCCTATCCTGTCAAGGGGGAGGAGATACCCGATGCAGAGCAGTTCCGCATGTATGGCAATGGCATCAGGGACATAGGCGACTGGCGCCGCTACAACGTGAATCTGTTCATCGAGCAGTTCTACAAGACAGTCCACGAGGCCAAGCCCTGGGTGAAGGTGGGCATATCGCCCTTCGGCATCTATCGCAACAAGAAGAGCTCGCCCGTCGGCAGTAATACCAACGGCACGCAGAACTACGACGACCTCTATGCCGACATCCTGCTGTGGGTCAACAACGGCTGGCTCGACTACAACGTGCCGCAGCTCTACTGGGAGATAGGCCACAAACTTGCCGACTACGAGACACTCATCCGCTGGTGGAGCCAGCATGCCGCCAGCCGTCCGCTCATCATCGGCGAGGACGTGGAACGCACCGTGAAGCATGCCGACCCGAAGAACCCTGCCACCCACCAGCTGCCTGCCAAGATGAACCTCCACAGGGAGCTGCCCGCCGTGAAGGGCACCGTACTGTGGTATGCCAAGGCCGCTGTCGACAACATCGGCAACTACGGCACTGCCCTGCGCGCCCGCTATTGGCGCTATCCCGCCCTGCAGCCCGATATGTCGTTCATCGACGACAAGGCCCCGCGCAAGGTGCGCAAGGTGAAGCCCGTATGGACGGAGGACGGATACATCCTTTTCTGGACGGCTCCCAAGTCGAAGGACTGGAGGGATGAGGCCGTGAAATATGTCGTCTACCGTTTCAACGCGGGCGAGAAGGTGAACATCAACGACCCCTCGAAGATTGTCACCATCACCGACCATACCTTCTGCAAGCTGCCCTACCGCGACGGCAAGGAGAAGGTGACCTATGTGGTGACCGCCCTTGACCGGCTGCAGACGGAGAGCAAGATTGTCAAGAAGAAGGTGAAGTTATGAATATACGGCTCGTCATAGGATTCATCGCTGCTGCCGTCGTCTGCTCCTGCGGCAACCGGATGTCGCAAGAGCAGATGCAGCAGAAGCTCGACAGCATCGCCAAGATAGAGAACCTGGAGATGCTCCAGGCCCAGGGCATCAATGTCAACAGGGATGTCAGTCCCGTAGAGCTGTTCTACGACAGCCTGAACCTGCAGCCGCTGCCCATCCGCTATTCTGCCGACTATGTGAAGTATCTGCCCAACTACAAGTCGGTGCCTTACGAGCTTGTCAAGTTTATGAACTTCGAAGGGCGCTCCGACCCCAAGGCCATCGCCCTGCCTGAGTCGGCGGGGACCCGCCTGATCATCCTCGCCGCCGACGAGGGCGAAGGGCTCTACTCCCTGTGGCTCTACTCCCTCGACGACAGCTATATGCCCGTCGACAAGCTGTGTCTCTACGCCACCAGCAAGGAGGAGAAGAAACTCGACGACGAGGCCCTGCCCGAGGACAAGCTCATCCAGGACTTCGTCATCACCAGCGACTACGAGATTCGGCTGACCGACTTTACAGGCAGGCTCAAGGCCGAGGTCGGGCGCGTCTATCACATCGACATGTCGCGCAAGTTTATCGAGGATGCCGAGATAGAATATTAATGCGGCACGACAGCAGGCGATAACTGCAAACGATTACGACCCTTTTTGGCACTTTTTACCGATTTTTGTTGGGTATTCGACAAATAAGTATTACCTTTGCAAATGGTAAGGTCTACTTTGCAAATCAATGAGTAATAAAATATCACATTCGGGCATCGTCGATAGTGTTGTGGGTGACTGCGTCAAGGTGCGCATCCTGCAGACCTCGGCGTGTGCTGCCTGCAAGGTGGCCAGCCACTGTAATGCGGCTGAGGCGAAGGAGAAGGTTGTCGATGTCGTCTGCGCAAATAGCGCAGAATACAGGGCGGGGCAGCAGGTGGTCGTCACGGCTTCCGCTGATGTGGCCCGGCGCGCACTGCTCCTGGGGTTCGGACTGCCCTTCCTGGTGCTCGTGGCGGTGCTTCTGCTTGTGCTCCGGCTTTCGGGCAGCGAGGGGCTCGCTGCTCTCTCGGCACTGGCCTCACTCGTGCCTTATTACCTGCTGATATGGCTGCTTCGACGGCGCATTCAGCAGCACATCTCATTCCAGATAGAAGATTAATTAATAACTAAAACAAATAGTAACATTATGGATTTCATCTTGATTGCAGTAATCGTTCTTGGAGCCATCGCCCTGATAGCAGCCGTCGTGCTGTTTGCGGCCTCCAAGAAGTTCGCTGTCTATGAGGATCCCCGTATTGCCCAAGTGAGCGAGCTGCTGCCAGGTGCCAACTGTGGCGGCTGCGGATTTGCCGGTTGCGGGGGTATGGCCGATGCCCTGGTGAAAGGGGCCGACGCCGGAAGCCTTGACGGTCTGAACTGCCCTGTGGGCGGTGCCGACGTGATGGGCCGTGTGGCCGACCTGCTCGGAATGGCGATTGCCAATGGCGAGCCGAAGGTCGCAGTAGTGAGATGTAACGGCACATGCGAGAACCGTCCTCGGATTGCCGAGTATGCGGGGCTTCGCACCTGTGCGGCCATGCACGCCTGTGGCGCCGGTGAGACGGCCTGCGGCTTCGGCTGCCTGGGCTGTGGCGACTGCGTGGAGGCCTGTCAGTTCGACGCTATCCACATCAATCCCGAGACGGGTATCGCTGAGGTCGACGAGGAGAAGTGCGTGGCCTGCGGTGCCTGTGCCAAGGCTTGTCCGCGTGGCATCATCGAGCTTCGCAAGAAGGGGCCGAAGGGTAGGAGAGTCTATGTGGGCTGTGTCAACAAGGACAAGGGCCCGGCTGCGATGAAGGCCTGTCAGGTGAGCTGCATCGGTTGTGGCAAGTGCGAGAAGGAGTGTGCCTTCGGCGCCATCACCGTCGAGAACAATCTGGCCTACATCGACCCCGAGAAGTGCCGTCTGTGCCGCAAGTGCGAGAAGGCGTGCCCGAAGCATGCCATCATTGCCGTGAATTTCCCGGCTCCCAAGCCGAAACCGGAAAATCCGGTTAATCCAGTTAATCCGGAAAGTCCGGCTAATCCGGCTAATCCGGCATCCCCGGCTAATCAACAACCCATAGAAAGAAAGGAGGCTGCTGTATGAATATCAGAACATTTAGTATAGGTGGTGTACACCCTGAGGAGAACAAGTTGACCCACGATGCCGCCACGCAGGTGGCCGCGCTGCCCAAGCAGGCTGTCTATCCCTTGAGCCAGCACATCGGTGCTCCGGCCAAGCCTGTCGTTAAGAAGGGCGACAAGGTGAAAGTGGGTACGTTGATTGCCGAGGCCGGAGGCTTCGTCTCGGCCCCCATCTTCTCTGCCGTCAGTGGCACTGTGTTCAAGATTGATACCGCCATCGACGCCACCGGCTATCGTAAGCCCGTCATTATTATTAATGTGGAAGGCGACGAATGGGAGGAGTCCATCGACCGCAGCGACAAGCTGGAGACGGTGGAGGCCCATCCCGAGCTGACTCCCGAAGAGATTATCAGCCGTGTGAAGGATGCCGGTGTCGTGGGTATGGGCGGTGCCTGCTTCCCCACCTTCATCAAGCTGACGCCCCCGCCCACGGCCAAGGCAGAGTGCGTCATCATCAACGCCGTGGAGTGCGAGCCTTATATCACGGCCGACTTCCGCCTGATGATGGAGCATCCCGACGAGATACTCGTCGGACTGGAGCTGCTGATGAAGGCCGCCAAGGTGAATACCGGCTACATCGGCATAGAGACCAATAAGATGCCTGCCATCGAACTGCTCTCGGAGAAGGTAGCCCAGAAGTTCAGTGCTTCGACGTACCACGTCGAAGTGGTTCCCCTGAAGCAGCGCTACCCGCAGGGCGGCGAGAAGCAGCTCGTCGATGCCGTCATCCGCCGTCAGGTGCCTGCACCGCCCGCCATCCCTGTCAACGTGGGTGCCATCGTGCAGAACGTGGGCACGGCCTTCGCCGTCTACGAGGCCGTGATGAAGCACAAGCCCCTCTTTGAGCGCTATACCACCGTCACCGGTAAGCGGCTTGCCAATCCCGGTAATTTCCTTGTGCGCATGGGTACCCCGATGCAGGACCTCATTGATGCCTGCGGCGGTATGCCCGAGGGCGACAACAAGCTGCTGGCCGGCGGCCCGATGATGGGCAAGGCGCTCACATCCACCGAGGTGCCCATCTGCAAGGGCACCAACTCCGTGACCATTATCTCCGGCGACGAGGCCCGCCGCAAGGAGCCACAGCCCTGCATCCGCTGTGCCAAGTGCGTGGGTGCTTGCCCGATGGGCCTGGAGCCCTATCTGCTGGCCAAGATCTCGGAGGTGAAGAACTGGGAGCGTGCCGAGCGTGAGGACATTGTCAGCTGTATCGAGTGCGGCTCGTGCCAGTTCACCTGCCCTGCCCACCGTCCGCTGCTCGACAATATCCGCCAGGGCAAGTCGACCGTCATGGGCATCATCCGTGCCCGTGCCGCGGCTGCTAAGAAATAGTCATATTGTGAAATAGTCAAATTGTGAAATAGTACAATGGGAAAATTAATTGTATCACTATCGCCACACGCCCACGGCACCGATACCGTAGAGCGCAACATGTACGGCGTGATCATCGCCCTGATGCCAGCGCTGTTCGTGTCGTTCTACTTCTTCGGACTGGGTTCCGTAGTCGTTACGGCTACCAGCGTGGCTGCCTGCGTATTCTTTGAGTGGGCTATCAGCAAATATATCTTGAAGCAGGAGCGCAACACCGTGCTGGACGGCAGCGCCATCCTCACCGGACTGCTCCTCGCCTTTAACCTGCCGTCGAACCTCCCCATGTGGATCATCCTCATCGGCGCACTCTTTGCCATCGGCGTGGCCAAGATGTCGTTCGGAGGCTTGGGCAACAATCTCTTCAACCCCGCGCTCGTAGGCCGTGCAGCCCTGCTCGTGGCCTTCCCCGCACAGATGACCACTTGGCCGAAGGTCGGACAGCTCGGCAGCTATCTCGACGCCGAGACGGGAGCTACCCCCCTGGCACTGATGAAGCAGGCCATCAAGGATGGAAATCCCGACGTGCTCACACAGCTGCCCGACGCCCTGAGCCTCTTCCTGGGTAACCATCCCGACGGCGCAGGAGCCATGGGTGAGATCTGTGCACTGGCCCTTATCATCGGTCTCTGCTACATGCTCTGGAAGAAGATCATCACCTGGCACATCCCCGTATCGATCATCTGCACCGTGTTCGTGTTCGCCGGCCTGCTCCATCTGGCAAGCCCTGTCTATGCCGACCCCGTATCCGTGATATTCTCCGGAGGTCTGATGCTCGGTGCCATCTTCATGGCCACTGACTATGTGACCAGCCCGATGACCCCGAAGGGCCAGATCATCTATGGTGTGGCCATCGGATTCCTTACCGTCGTTATCCGCAACTGGGGTGCCTATCCCGAGGGTATGTCGTTCGCCATACTCATCATGAACGCATTCACCCCGCTGATCAACAATTATGTGAAACCCAAGCGCTTCGGCGAAGTGCCGACTACAAAGTAGTTAAGAATTAAGAGTTAAGAATTAAGAAAGTATGAAGAAACTCGAATCATCTCTGACGAATATGGTACTGGTGCTCACTGGAGTGGCAGTCATCATGGGTGGGGTGCTCGCTTTCGTGAACCACCTCACCGAAGGACCTATCAGTCAACAGAAGGCCAAGGCCCTGGCCGACGGTATCAAGGCCGTCATGTGTGTCAGCGACGTCACCGTCGCCAAGACCGACACCGTGCGCCAGAACGATGCCAAGGGCAAGGAGCTTACCTATATCATCTATCAGGCGAAAGATGCCCAGGGCGAGGATCTCGGAGCAGCTGTGGAGTCTACCACCGGAGGATTCGGTGGCGACCTGAAGGTGCTCGTAGGCTTCGACCCCGACGGTAAGATTCTCGGCTACACCCTCTTGGAGCATGCTGAGACCCCAGGTCTCGGCGCCAAGGCCGACAAGTGGTTCCAGAAGGGAGAGAAGGGCGACATCATCGGCAAGGACCCCGAGGAGCCCCTCACCGTATCGAAGGACGGCGGACAGGTGGATGCCATCACCGCCTCTACCATCACCAGCCGCGCCTTCCTGCTCGCTGTGAACAATGCCTATAACGCCTACAAGGCTACGCCCGCGGCCGATGCCGAGACCGGAGCCACCAAACAAGAAGAAGAAAAGGAGGACTAACGTATGAATGCAATACAGATTATCAAGAATGGCATCATCAAGGAGAACCCCACGTTCGTCCTGATGCTCGGTATGTGCCCCACGCTGGCCACTACCACCTCTGCCCTGAACGGCATGTCGATGGGACTGGCCACGATGGCCGTGCTCATCTGCACCAATGTCGTCATATCCTGTCTGAAGTCAGTGACGCCCGACAAGGTGCGCATCCCCGTGTTCATCGTCGTGATAGCCGCATTCGTGACTATCCTGCAGATGGTCATCAAGGCCTTCCTGCCCGACATCGATGCAGCCCTCGGACTCTTCATCCCGCTGATTGTGGTCAACTGTATCATCCTCGGGCGCGCTGAGGCCTTCGCTGCCAAGAACTCACCCATCGACTCACTCTTCGACGGTATCGGCATCGGACTCGGATTCACCCTCGGACTGACCCTGCTCGGCATCTGCCGCGAGCTGCTCGGCTCGGGTTCCGTATTCGGACTGGCACTGCTGCCCGAAACGTGCAACATCCTGCTCTTCGTGCTGCCTCCGGGTGCCTTCATCACCCTGGGCTACCTGATTGCTATCGTCAACAAGATGCGCAGTTAACTAACGTTATAACGAAATATCGAAATATCGAAAATTATGGAATATATACTGATTTTCATTAGCGCCATCTTTGTGAACAACATCGTGTTGTCGCAGTTCCTCGGCATCTGCCCCTTCCTGGGCGTATCCAAGAAGATTGACACATCGCTGGGCATGTCGGCAGCAGTGGCTTTCGTGCTTACACTGGCCACTATCGTCACCTGGTGCGTGCAGCGCTATGTGCTCGACGCCTTCGGCCTGCAGTATCTGCAGACCATCGCCTTCATCCTCGTCATCGCATCGCTCGTCCAGATGGTCGAGATTGTGCTCAAGAAGGTATCCCCGGCTCTCTATCAGGCACTGGGCATCTTCCTGCCTCTGATCACCACCAACTGCGCCGTGCTCGGTGTGGCCATCCTCGTCATCCAGAAGGACTACTCGCTGCTGCAGTCTGTGGTCTATGCCTTCTCCACGGCCATCGGCTTCGGACTGGCACTGACCGTCTTTGCCGGCATGCGCGAGCAGCTGGAGCTGGTCCGCATCCCCAAGGGCATGCAGGGAATGGCTATCGTGATGCTCTCGGCAGGACTCCTCTCACTGGCTTTCATGGGATTCTCGGGCGTTGACGGCGGTCTGAAGGTACTCTTCGGCCTCGACTGATTCTGCGCGCCTTATGAAGCTTGTAGTAGCCACATTTATCATTGGGCTGTTGCTCTCCGCTTGCGGCGGAAGGCAGCAGCCCAAGGCTTATACATCCCAGCTCACCAGCGACGACAGCATGACCATCCGCATGGGCCAGTGGCAGCTGATGCGCTATCACAGCGAGCGCCTGGGATTTGACATCAACTATCCCTCCTTCCTCGTTCGTCAGCCGTTACCCGAGGCTGCGGGGGCGCAGGAGGTGTTTATGATGGACGACATCTCCATCTCCGTCATGTCTGAAAACGTGGACAGCATGCTTCGCAGTCCGGGACAGACGATGATGGGCATGGGTGCCGACCTGACCGAAGTGGGCGACCGCTACACTATCCAGGAGGGTGCCGACGACAAGTGGGACTACTTCGGCAAGGTGATTGACGACTCCACGCGCCTCGTCACCGTCATGCTCCGCTACTATCCTGAGCACACGGAGGCCGTGGAGCCTCTGAAAGAGTGGGTGAGGGCCTTCGATGTCAGATAGCCGCATGCTGATGGCTTGACGGTTTACGCTCAGGGCATTCTTCGGACACTGTTTTTACCATAGTTGTTATATATTGAAAACATGTGTGCCATCTGTACCATCTGACACAGGGTGTGGCAGATGGTACAGATGGTACACATGTTTTCTGTGATTCCTATCTATATATGCGCGCACGCGCGTGAAATAACATGCAGGCTCCTGTCGGATGCAGAAGCCCTCCTGGCATTTTGGGGGATGATGCGCATGACGGTTAGGAGCCTTTACGGAAATGCGCGGAGCCTTTACAGAGTTGCGCGGAGCCTTTGGATGAAGCGTCCAGGCTCTGGAATTCTGACTATTACTGTCTTTGGCGTGAGGCGGATTACTTGAAGAGGCTGTCGAGCAGTGTGTAGAACCGTGGGTCCTCGCCTACGATCTGCTCCACCACCTGCCCCTTGGGGTCGATGATGATCTTTGTGGGGAATCCCTCGATGCCATAGTCCTCAAGTATCTTCGAGCTGCTGCGCGGGCAGTAGACGTGAAGCCAGGGCAGCTCGAGCTGTTCGACGGCGGTACGCCACTTCTGCTCAGGGTCGTTGCAGTCTACGCCGAGAATCTCGAACTTGCCGGCATACTTCTTGTAGTACTCCTTCATCTTGGGGAATCCCTTGATGCACCAGGGGCACCACGACCCCCAGAAGTCGAGCACGACATACTTGCCGCGCAGGCTCGACAGGGCGAGGGGCTTGCCGTTGATGTCGTTGAGCGTGAAGTCGGGGGCTGCCACCGCTTCGTATTCGGGTTCCTGTTGCGACTGGGCTGCGGGCTGCTGTGCCGTGGCCTGCTCCTCGTGAGTGTCGGCAGCGGCTGTCTGCTGCTTGTTGCCCGCTGCGGTGCAGCTGGCTGTGATGGCGATAAGTGCCATGCTGACAAATAGTTTCTTCATTGTCTTGAGGGTCTTGTTCATTGCTTGTTTCTTTTATTCCCGGCAAAGGTACACAAAAAAGTTGTAACTCTGCAACATTTTGAAACAAATTGGCACAAATTGCCACAAATTCCATCCACGAATAATAGCTAATGTCTGAACAGCTTATATTCGTGAGCAAAATTTGTGGCAATTTGCGCCAGTTTGTTTCCGAGCCTCTCCTTGCCGATTGATACTTGGGCTGTAGACTTATTTTCCCAGGAACTTGGTGTTGAGGTATTCGTTGAAGGCCTCGCGGTAGTTGTCGCCGATGGGCAGGAAGGTGTCCTGGTCCATGATGACGCGGTTCTTGTTGACCTCCTGTATCTTCTTCAGGTTGATGATGTAGGAGCGGTGGATGCGCATGAAGTATGGCGGCAGGTACTCCTCCATCTTCTTCATCGAGAGCAGGGTGACGATGGGCTTCGGCTGGCTCTCGAGGTGTATCTTGAGGTACTCGCTCATGCCCTCCACGTAGCGTATGTCGCTCACGGCGAGCTTCACCACGCGGTAGTCGGTCTTGACGAAGATGGTGTCGTCGGCTTCAGAGGGGAGTGGTGAGAGGGGAGAGGTGAGAGGAATGTTCTGCTGCTGCTGGCTCGCTCTCTCGCACCGCTCCTGCAGACGGTTGGCGGCGCGGCGGAAGTCGTCGAGTCCGAAGGGCTTGAGCAGGTAGTCGACGGCATCGACCTTGAAGCCCTCCACGGCGTATTCGGAGTAGGCGGTTGTGAATACCACGAGCGGCGGGGCTGCGAGAGACTTGACGAAGTCCATGCCGTTGAGGTCGGGCATGTTGATATCGCAGAAGATGGCGTCGATGGTCTCGCTGTTGAGGATTTCCTTGGCCTCGATGGCACTCTGGCACTCACCGGCGAGTTCGAGGAATGGAATCTTGCGGATGTAGGCGACGAGCTGCTGCAGTGCCAGTGGCTCGTCGTCGATGGCTAATACTTTAATCATTTGATGGGTATTGTTAGTGTTACGGTGTATGTATCTTGCTGGTCTTGGATGTCGAGCGTGTAGCGGTCGCCGTAGATGAGGTTCAGGCGCTGACGGACGTTGGCCAGTCCCACGCCGCCGTGCTTGTCCTCCTCCTTGGGTATCTTGCTGTTGCGGCAGGTGAAGGTGAGGTGACTGTTTGCAGTTGACGGTTTACTGTTTACAGTTGACGGTTTACTGTTTACGGTCAGCTCAATCTCGATGAATGACGGCTGTCGGTAGCTGACGCCGTGCTTGAAGGCGTTCTCTACGAATGTGATGAACATCAGCGGCGGCACCTCGTTGTTGGGCAGCGAGGGCGGCACTTCGACCTGTATTCGCACGCGGTCGGTGTAGCGCAGCTTCATCAGTGTGATATAGTTCTGCAGGAAGGCAATCTCGCGGTCGAGTGGCACGCCCTGCTTGTTGCCCTCGTAGAGTACGAAGCGCATCATCTTCGACAGTTCGAGGATGGTCTGCTTGGCCTTCTCGGGGTCGATGTCCACCAGGGCGTGGATGTTGTTGAGCGTGTTCATGAAGAAGTGTGGGTTGATCTGATACTTCAGGTACTCCAGCTGCTGTTCGAGGTTCTGCTTCTCGAGCTGCTGCATCTTCAGACGGTCGCCACGCTGGCGGAAGTAGAGCTTCACGCCGAGGTTCATGCCCATCATGAGGATGAGGATGACGAGCGAGACGAGGTCGTGCTGGCCGAACATCAGTGGCGGGCGGAAGTCGCGGTCTCTGCGGCGGTCGCCGCCGGGGCCCCAGCGGCGGTCGGCGCCTCTGCGGAAGGGGCGGGGGCGGTAGTCGCGGGGGGTGTACTGGGCGATGGCGGTGCTGTCGCTCAGGGGAGAGGCTTCGGGGGGAGCCGGGGGGGCCGGGCTTTCCGGGTTTTCCGGGTTTTCCGGGCTTTCCGGGTTTTCCGGATATTCCGGGCTTTCCGGGTAGTCCGGGCGGGCGAAGCCGCTGTCGCTGGCGCGGGGCATGGGGGGGCGGCTGCCTTCGGGGCGCATCTCCGTGCGATGCCGCCAGGCCTCCCGGAAGTTGGGGCGGTGGTTGGTCTGCCAGATATGGAAGATGACCATCAGTGCGATGCAGCCAGCGAAGTAGAGCCACTTGCGCTGACGGTAGATGAGCTGAGGAGCCATCAAGTGGTTGTGGATGAGGAACACGATGAAGAATGGCAGGAACTCCTTCCACACCATGAGCACCTCGCTCCAGTTGAATGACTCGTTGCTGTTGGCTATACGCACGCTGAGACTGATCACCGGGGCTATGAACAGCATGGCCCATAGCCCCAGGTAGATCAGTGTCTCTTGCCGGTGTTCTTTCTTGAAACTCACCTTTGGGATTTACTATTTGACGATTTACTATTTACTATTTGACGGTTAGCTATTTATCGGCCTCCGGGACGGTTGCCGCCGCCACCCATGCCGCCCTGGCCTCCGGAGTAGCTGCTGAGGCTGACATTGCTGCCGCTGCTGACGGTGCCTCCAGCATTACCCATGCCGCCGAAGAGTGTTGTGCCGCCGCTGACGGTGACACCCGACTGCAGGGTGGGGGTGGTGGCTGCTGATACCACGATGCCGCTGCCGCCGCTCTGCGGGGTCTTGAAGGCGAAGGTGTCGCTGCCCACGGTGAGGGCATACCAGGTGTTGCGGTTCCATGAGGAGGCCTGATAGCACGTCTGGCTGAGGCTGGCACCGTTCTCCAGTCCGCCGATGGCCACGATGGTGCCTCCCGTGACGTAGAGCTTGTAGCCGCCCTCGGTGTTGGCGTCGAGTGCCACCTCGGGCTGCCCGGAGCAGATGGCGTAGACGGTGCCTCCCTTGATGTACATGTTGCCGTTGGAGTCGATGCCGTCGTTGCCTGTGGAGTAGCCCATCACGTAGCCGCCGCTGATGGTCAGGTGGCTGGCGGCGTTGATGGCGTCGTCGCTGGCCGTGACGCTCACGGTGCCTCCGGTGATGTCGATGGTCGACTTCGACTCCAGCCCTTCGTGGCTGGCCGAGCTGATGGTGATGTCGCCGCCGCTGATGGTGATGGCCCCGTCGGCCTTGACGCCCTTGGCATACTTGTGGTTGCTTGAGGTGGATGAGCCTCCCCAGCCTCCGGGACGGTTGCCGCCGCCACTCGATGAGCCGTAGTTGGAGCCTTTGGCCTGGGCGGTGATGGTGCCTCCCGTGATGTCGAGCGTGCCGTCGGTGTTGATGGCGCGTCCGCCCTGTCCGCTATTGGTGAAGGTCATGGTGCCGCCACTGATGGCTACCGATGCGTCGCCCTTGATGCAGGCGCTGGCCTTCAGGTCGCTGCTGTCGCTGGTGTCGGTGCCGCCGCTGGTGGTGACGGTAATGAGGGTGGGCGTGTCGCTGGAGGCTTCGCTGATGGTGAGTGCGCCCTCGGTCTTCAGACCCTTGGAGCCTGCTGCCGTGTTACTGATGGTGATGTTGCCACCGGTGATGGTCAGGGCACCGGTGTTCTCCTCTTCTTCTGAGAGGGGGATGATGTTGTCGTCGTCGTCGGTCTCAAAGCTCACCTGCAGTCCGTCGTCGCCTACGCCCGAGATGTTGAGCGTGCCGCTCTCCATGGTGAAGTGCTGGTTGACGTTGATGCCGTCCTTAACGGCACCGAGGATGTTGAGCGTCAGGTTCTTCACTTCGAGGAACTCCTTGCCCCAGAAGGCGTTGGCCGAGTTGCCGGTGATGGAGAGCGTGCCCTTGCCCTTGAGCTCGGTGTGCCCCTTGATGCGCACGGCGCCCTTCCAGTCGCCGCCGGTACCGTCGGCCAGGGTGTTCTCTGTATCTTTCTTCACGCTGATGTTGATTTTCTTGCCGTTGTCGATGTAGAGGGCCGGGCCGCTGGGGTTGGTCAGCGTGAGGCCTGCCAGCGTCATGTCCATCTTATAGCTGCCGGCCAGGTAGAACTGTCCGTCGCTGCTCTCGCCGCTGAGGGTGTACTCCACCTTGCCGGTGTCGTCGCCGATGCCTTCGCCCTGGTTGATGCTCACGTGGGCTCCGCTGACGGTGGCCGACACGTGCTGGGCGATGTTGCCTGCGATGACCACCTGGGCCTCCGAGCCGTTGTAGCTGACGCTGACGGCATTGTCGGCAATAGCCTCGTCGGCCGTGGTGTATATCTTGGTGATGTTGCTGACGGCGTACTGCTTGCCGCCGACGGTGAGTGTGGTGCCGCCGTCGGTATAGGCCATCTCACCGGCCTGGACGGCTGTGTACTGGTCTGTCACGCTGCCCTGCACGATGTTGAGTGTCTGGGCTGTAGCAGTGAATAGTGAACAGTGGATAGTGACGAGTGCAGCGATGGCTGCTTTTATGCTGTAGTGTTTCATTTGATGATGACTTTTTTCGTGGTATTTCCTTTCTTGATAATGTATATTCCCTTGTTGAGTGTGCCAGTTATCTGACGGCCCTTGAGGTCGTAGACGGCATCGGCCTGGCTGAGGCTGATGGCCTCGCTGTCGGTCTGCAGGCTGCTGATGGCCGTGGCTGTGTTCTGCTCGGTGTCGCTGGTGCTGAAGTCCTGTGTGCCGCCGCTGTAGGTGATGGCGCCGTCGGCCTTGATGGCCTTGCCGCCGTAGCTGGCTATGGTGAGCGTGCCGTCGGTCATGTAGAAGTTGCCGGTGTCCTCGTCCTCGTGTTCATCGTCGGTGGCTGCCGTGGGTGTGGTGCCGTCCATCTCCACCTGTATGCCGTCGTCGCCGGTATTGCTGATGCTGACGTTGCCACTCTCCATGAGGAAATATTCCTTGCAGTGGATGCCGTCCTTCTGTGCGCCGAGGATGTTGAGCGTCAGGTTCTTGATTTCCACATACTCCTTGCTGTAGACGGCGTGCTTCGAGTTGCCCGTGATGTTGAGGGTGCCCTTACCGGCAAACTCGGCGTGGCCCTTGCAGTGCAGACAGCCGTTGTAGTCGTCGTTGGCACCGTCGCTGAGGGTGTTCTCTGTGCCGTTCTTGGCACTCACCTTGATGCGCTTGCCGTCCTGGATGTTGATGGCAGGGCCGCTGGGGTTGCTCAGCGTCAGGCCTGCCAGCTGTATGGTGGCCTTGTAGCTGCCTTCCATCAGGAACTCGCCGTCGGTGCTGGTGCCTGAGAGACTGTAGATGATCTCGCCCGTGGTGTCGTCGCCTACGGTGGATGCCTGTACGAGCTTGACGTGTGAGGATGTGCCGCTGGAGCATGTGACGTAGCTGCTCAGCTCGCTGGGGATGGTGACGGTGGCCGAGGAGCCGTCGTAGCTGACGCTGACGGTGTAGTCGGCAGCCTGGGCAGTGAATAGTGAACCGTGAATGGTGAACAGTGCAGCGAATGCTGCCTTCAGTATGTTGCGCTTCATCTTACCTGGATTTTTTTAGTGGTGTTACCTTTCTTAATAATATAGACGCCCGGACGGAGCTGGGCATCGGTGGACAGCTGTCGGCCGTTGAGGTCGTAGACAGCATCGGCGTCGCTGAGGCTGAAGTCGGTGTCGGCTTCTGTCGGCGAGCTGATGGCCGTGGTGCTGCTGACGGACTCGTTGGAGAACTGCATCGCGCTGAGTTCCGAGAGCAGGATCTTCTTGCTCCCGGTCACCAGGTAGCCGTCGGCGAAGGTGATGGTGGCCTCAGTGGCCGGCAGTGAGATGCCCGTGCCGTCGGCCTTCACGATGTTCAGGTAGGCATAGTCGTCGGCACTGGCTGTCAGTGCGGTACCGAGGAGCATGGTAATCAATAGATTCTTCTTCATCATTGCTATTATTATTTAAAATTATTAATCATCTGCAAAAGTAGCCATTTACAACGAACGGGGCAAATCTGTTCAACGAATCCCCTCATTATTTAAGCGAAAAAGGAAAAGTGAAAAGTGAAAAATTTGCTACCGTTGTCCTTGCCAATGGAATGTGAGGCAGAGCGGTAGCAAATTTTTCACTTTTCACTTATCACTTTACCTTGTTAGATTCCCAGGGCCTTCTTGGCCTTGTCGGCAGCAGCGTCGACAGCCTTGCCTGCCTCTTCCTTGGCAGCGTCCTTGGCCTCGTTGGCCTTGTCCTCAACAGCCTGCTTGGCATCATCCACGGCACCGGCGGCAGCGTCCTTGGCAGCGTCAACAGCGCCAGAGGCAGCATCCTTGGCACCGTCGAGAGCCTGCATCAGTCCGTTGGCGATGCTCTCTGCAGGAGCCTCTGTCAGGGCGCTCACGGCAGCCGAGACGGCAGCATTGTCGCCAGCGAAGGCCTTGATCTTGTCGGCATTCTCCTTCAGGAAAGCCTGAACCTTAGCGATGTACTCCTTGGCAACCTCGGGGTTGGAAGCCAGGATTTCCTTGATCTTCTCCTGAACGGTGGCGAGCACCTCCTGCAGCTTCGAGGCATCCTTGGCCTCAATCTGCTCGGTGAGCTGGCTGATGGTGGCGGCGGCTTCGTCGTCGGCGTTGTAAACTACAGCTTCTACTTCCTCGGCGGGAGCCTCGGCGGGAGCCTGTGTCTTGTTACCGCAAGCGGTGAATCCGATAGCCATGGCGGCCATCACTGCAAACACGATTTTCTTCATAATGCTTTCTTTTTATAGATGATTAATAATGAATGGTTCTTGATTTTCGGCAACAAATTTAGGAGTTTTTTGAATATGTTGTTAAAAACGTTTTGCTGTTTTTAACTTTTTTCTTAATTTTGCATCAGTTTTCAAGATAATTAACAGTAATGACGGCATTAGAGTTCAAACCCAAGCTGTTTTCGACACTGAAGCACTACGATCGGAAACAGTTCACTACCGATTTGCTGGCGGGCATCATCGTCGGCATCGTTGCCCTGCCGCTTGCCATCGCCTTTGGCATCGCCTCGGGTGTCACTCCCGAGAAGGGCATCATCACCGCCATCGTGGCGGGTCTCATCGTATCCGTGTTCGGAGGTTCGAAGGTGCAGATAGGAGGCCCCACGGGCGCGTTCATTATTATTATATATGGCATCATCCAGCAGTATGGCTTCGAGGGACTCACCATCGCCACGCTGCTGGCAGGCGTGTTCCTCATCCTTTTCGGCGTGCTCCATCTGGGCACCATCATCAAGTACATCCCCTACCCGATAGTGGTGGGGTTCACGTCGGGTATCGCCCTGACCATCTTCACCACGCAGATCAAGGACCTGCTGGGGCTGACGATGGCCTCGGTGCCCAGTGACTTCATAGAGAAGTGGATAGCCTACGTCGGGGCCTTCCCCACCATCGATGCGTGGAGTGCTGCCGTGGGCATCGCGAGCGTGGTCATCATTGCCTCGTGGCAGAAAGTGTCCTCTTTCCGCTTCCCTCTTTCCTCTTTCCTCAGAAAGCTGCCCGGCTCGCTGATAGCCATCATTCTGATGACCGTCGGCGCCCTGCTGCTCAAGCAGTATGCCGGCATCACCACCATCGAGACCATCGGCGACCGGTTCTCCATCTCCAGTCAGCTGCCTGGGGCACAGGTGCCTGAGCTGACGTGGGATGTCGTCAAGGCCCTCGTCTCGCCAGCCATTACCATCGCCATACTCGGGGCCATCGAGTCACTGCTCTCGGCTACGGTGGCCGACGGTGTCATCGGCGACCGTCATAACTCCAACACAGAGCTGATAGCCCAGGGAATAGCCAACCTGGCCAGCCCCATCTTCGGAGGCATTCCCGCCACGGGAGCCATCGCCCGCACCATGACCAACATCAACAACGGCGGGCGCACACCCGTGGCAGGCATCGTGCATGCTGCTGTTCTGCTGCTCATCTTCCTCTTCCTCATGCCGCTGGCGCAGTACATCCCGATGGCCTGTCTGGCTGGTGTGCTGGTCATCGTGGCCTACAATATGAGCGGGTGGCGGTCGTTCTTCTCCATCATGAAGAACCCCAAGAGCGATGTCATCGTGCTCTGGGTGACGTTCCTGCTGACGGTCATCTTCGACCTCACCGTAGCCATCGAGGTGGGGCTCATCTGCGCTTGTCTGCTCTTCATGCGCCGTATGGCAGAGACTACCGACGTGAAGGTCATCTCGCAGGAAATCAATCCCGAGGAGGAGTCGAGCGACTTCCAGCTGGGCAACCTGGAGCACCTGACCATCCCCGATGGTGTGGAGGTGTACGAGATCAACGGCCCCTACTTCTTCGGTGCGGGCAACAAGTTTGAGGAAATCATGGGAGCCCTGCGCCACCAGCGCCAGAAGCCCCGTGTGCGCATCATCCGCATGAGGAAGGTGCCGTTCGTCGACTCTACGGGTATCCACAACCTCACCAACCTCTGCCTTATGTCGCAGGGCGAGGGCATCCAGGTGGTGCTCTCGGGTGTCAACCCCAAGGTCGAGGCCGTTCTCCATCGTGCAGGGTTCGACAAGATGCTCGGCCATGAGAACATCTGCTCGCATATCAACGAGGCACTCGAAAGGGCGCGTCAGCTGTCGTAACTCATCATCGTAACTTCCGTCTATGAAGATTGTCGTTTCGCAAGAGATCGCCTCCGTATGCCCCCAGTTTGCGGGAGCATCTGTCGAGGCACGAGTTGTCAATTCTGCCTTCTGCCAACCCCTATGGGACGAGATCAACGCCCTGGGCGAACAGCTGCGCCAGCAGCTTACCACAGAGAGTCTGAAGGAGCTGCCGGGCATTGCCGCCACGCGCCGAGTCTATAAAGCCTGCGGCAAGGATCCTTCGCGCTATCGTCCTGCCAGCGAACAGCTCATCCGCCGCATGCTACAGGGGAAGGCGCTCTATCAGATAGACACGCTGGTAGACCTGGTCAATCTGGCCAGCATCGCATACGGCTACAGCATCGGCGGATTCGATGCCGACCGTTTCGTGGGCGATACGCTCACACTGGGCATCGGCCGCGAGGGAGAACCCTATGAGGGTATCGGCCGTGGCATGCTCAACATAGCTGGCCTGCCTGTCTACCGCGATGCTGCGGGTGGGGTAGGAACGCCTACCAGCGACAATGAGCGCACCAAGATGACGATTGAGACGACCCACCTCATGGTGCTCATCAACGGCTACGACGGCGACCGTCAGCGCGTAGCCGACAATGCCGCCTTCATCCAGCAGCTGCTTTGTAAGTACTGCCAGAGTGATGGCGGCATCGTCACTCACTATTGAGATATTTGTTGTGGTATAGTCAGGGACTTTATTCCTGCATATCGTAGACCACCTTCATCAGGCGCTTGGCCAGTTCATCGGCCTGGGCCATCGTCTGGGCCTCGCTGTATACGCGGATGATGGGCTCGGTGTTCGACTTGCGCAGATGAACCCACCGGTCGGGGAAGTCGATCTTCACGCCGTCGATGTCGTTGACAGTGGCCGAGGGGTCATGTGCGAACATCTCCTTCACCTTGACGAGAATGGCATCGACATCGGTATCCGGGGTGAGGTCGATGCGGTTCTTGGCTATCTGGTAGTCGGGGAAGGTGGCGCGCAGCTCTGAGGCCGTGCAGCCCTTCTGTGCCAGACTGGAGAGGAAGAGCACGATGCCCACCAGTGCGTCGCGGCCGTAGTGGCTCTCGGGGTAGATGACACCGCCGTTGCCTTCGCCGCCGATGACGGCGCCCACCTCCTTCATCTTCGTGGTGACGTTCACCTCGCCGACGGCGGCGGCTGTGTAATGGCCTCCGTAGCGCTCGGTGACGTCGCGCAGGGCGCGGGTGCTGCTTAGGTTCGAGACCGTGTTGCCCGCAGTGTGGCTCAGCACGTAGTCGGCCACAGACACCAGGGTGTACTCCTCGCCGAACATCATGCCATTCTCACAGATGAATGCCAGGCGGTCGACGTCGGGGTCAACCACTATGCCCAGGTCGAAACCGCCCTGGCGCATCTTGTCCATGATGCCCTGCAGGTTCTTCTCCAGCGGCTCGGGGTTGTGGGCGAACTGACCGTTGCACTCGCCGTTGAGTATCTCATAGCTGATGCCGAGGGCATCGAAGAAGCGGGGCAGGATGCGACCTCCGACGCTGTTGATGGTGTCGGCACAGACGCGGAACCGGCGCTTGCGGATGGCTTCCACGTCGGCAAGTTGCAGCTGTAGCACGGCATCGATGTGGCGCTGGTCGTAGCTGTCGTCCTCGCAGTGGCTGCCCAGGTGGTCTACGTCGGCATAGTCGAAGTCCTCGCAGGCGGCAATGTCGAGTACTTCGGCACCGTCGGCAGCCGTAAGGAACTCTCCCTCGCTGTTGAGCAGTTTCAGGGCGTTCCACTGGCGGGGGTTGTGCGAGGCGGTGATAATGATGCCGCCGTCAGCTCCGGCCATGCGCACGGCGAGTTCGGTAGTGGGGGTGGTGGCGTAGCCGATGTTGACAACGTCGCAGCCCATGCCCATGAGGGTACCGCAGACCACATTCTTCACCATCTCGCCGGAGATACGGCCGTCGCGGCCCACAACGATTCTGAGTTGAGAGTTGCTCGTCTTTCTTTTAATGAAAGTAGCGTAGGCGGTGGTGAACTTGACGATATCAAGCGGATTGAGCGTATCGCCTGTAGGGCCTCCGATGGTTCCTCGGATGCCAGAAATGGATTTAATCAATGACATGATGGATATTTACGATTTACGGATTTGGATTTACGAATTATGCTTCGCGTTCGAAGGTGATGACGTAATAGTAGGGTACTACGTTGCTTGAGGCAGAGGTGTGTCCCTGAGTGTGGGGCACAATAAGGCGCACCTTTGATATCTCGTCGCTCATCGATTGGGGACGGCCTACCTTGACATAACTCAGGGGAACGAGCCAACCGGAAGGTACCGACGGCGAGCTGTAGGCCAGCGACATGAGTCCCGTGGTGAACGAGGCTGTGAATGTGCCGCTGGTGCGGGTGACGCGCATCACGTCGGGATTGGAGGCGAGAATGTCGGTATCGTTCCAGAGGTAGAGCGAGTCGCCCAGGATGTTGTACTCCCGGAAGCGGCAGCACAGGTTTACCGACTCTCCGTCCTTGATCATCTCGCCGCAGCCCTCACGCACGATTTGCATGTATATACCGCTCTTGTCGAGCTTGACGAACTCGTTGCGCTTCAGGTCGGTTTTCTTTCCCTGCTGCACAAACTGGTCTTCGGAGATGACCGTGATACTGGAGTCGGCAATAAACTTGGAGATGGCGTTGCGCTCCTTCTCCTTCATGTCGCCGTAGGTCTCGTAGTCGTTGCAGCTGGCCAATACGGCAATGGCGGCTATGATAATCAATAGAAACTTCTTCATTTCGGTTGCAAAGATAAGAAAAAGAATTGATTCCCGAACAAAAATCTTCAAAAATCTAACACAAATTATATCACGGGAATGATTTTTGTCGGATTTTTGAAGATTTATGTTACTTGGTAAGCCCGAAAGTGCATTTATCTGAGCTGCTTGGCGAAGGCTTCTATGGCTTTGTGTACCTGTTGCTCGGCATCTTGCATGGTGCCCATGATGCGGCCGCCGGAGGCATTCAGATGACCGCCGCCGTTGAAGAACTGCTCGGCCATCTCATTGCAGGGGAAGTCGTCGACAGAGCGTAGGCTCACCCATACGGTATTGTTCTTCTCCGTGTCCTCGCGCAGGGATATGGAGAGGCGCAAGCCTTTGATCTGCTGTGGAATGTTGACCAGGCCCTCGGCGTCGCCCTTGATGAAGTTGAAGCGTCGCTGCTCCTCCCTGGTCAGCGTGTAATAGGCGGCGTGATAGTTGGCCATGTACACCAGCTTCTGGTACATCACGTAGCCCATCAGCCGTATGCGGCTCTCTGAGTAGTTGTGGTAGACGTTGCGGTAGATCTTGTCCTTGTCGATGCGCTTGGTGAGCAGTTCGGAGATGATGAAGAAAATCTCCGGGCGGTTGCTGTTGAAGGTGAAGCCCCCTGTGTCGGTCATCATGCCGCAGTAGACGGGGATGGCGAAGTGCTTGGTCTGCTTTTCAAAGGCTCCCATCTGCCACACGATGCGGAACACCAGCTCGCAGGTGCTGCTGGCCTCCGGATGGGATATGGTGAGCACGGCAGGCACGTCAGGACTCAGGTGGTGGTCGATGAGCACGCGGTCGGCCTCGGTGCCAAGCAGGGCGGCAGCCATCTCTTCGGTGCGGCTGGCGGTGTTGAAGTCGAGGCAGAACACCAGGTCGGCAATCTTGAAGAGCATGTCGCACTTGTCCTTATGTTTGTCGTAGCGCACAATCTTTTCCGAGTTGGGCAGCCATTGTAGGAAGTCGGGGTACTGGTCGGGCACGATGACAGTCGGGTCTTTGCCCTCGGAGCGCAGGAATTCAGCCCAGCCGAGGCATGAGCCGACGGCATCGCCGTCGGGACTGCGGTGGCAGGTGACGATGATGTTCTTTGATTTGGAAATCAGCTGGCTCAACTGAGCCAGCTGATCATCAGTCAGTATGTTGATGTCCATTTAGAAGAGTTTATTGGGATATATGCCTTCGTCGACGAGACGCTGGATGCGGTCCACGGTGTCCTGACGGTCGGCGGCGTATGTGACGCCGAACCATTTCGAGGTGGTGTCGAGCACCTCGCAGGTGGCCGTGCCCTCGGTGATGAGCTTGTTGACCATCAGGGGGATGAAGAATTCGGCCTTCAGGTTCTCCATGTTTTTCGGGTCGCTGAGGAACTCGCGGAAGTAGGCCTCTGAGTAGTCGAAGTAGTCGGGCGTGAAGCCCCACATATTCATCGACACGGGGACGTTCTCCTCCAGTGCCTGCCACTGCCCCTGCTCGTCCTTGTAGCGGATGGGCTGGTCGGCAGCACCGGCCTGCGAGCCGTCGGCGGCACAGCGCACAATCTCGGTACGCTCCACGACGTCGGTCAGGTGGCGCTTGTCGTTGTAGGCGCATACGCCACGGGCAACGGTGCCGTTCTCCGAGAGGGTGTTGCACACGCGGAAGCCCACCATGGCATACTGGTTCTTGGCTCCCTCTGGCAGGTTGCTGAGAAACTTGCCGATCTGCATGAAAGCGTCGCGGCCGTAGAAGTCGTCGCAGTTGATCACGCAGAAGGGCTCGCGGATGATGTCCTTGCCCATCAGCACGGCGTGGTTGGTGCCCCAGGGCTTCTGGCGGCCTTCGGGCACGGTGAAGCCTTCGGGCAGCGCGTCGAGTGCCTGGAAGCATAGCTCGCAGGGTATCAGCCCCTCGTATTTGGAAAGGATCTGAGTGCGGAACTGCTCCTCGAAGTCCTTGCGGATGACCCATACGATCTTGCCGAATCCGGCCTGGATGGCGTCGTAGATGCTGTAGTCCATGATGGTCTCGCCGTTGGGGCCCAGCCCGTCGAGCTGTTTCAGGCCTCCGTAGCGGCTGCCCATGCCTGCTGCAAGCAGGAAAAGAGTTGGTTTCATAAGCTATTATTTATTAAGTTAGGATAAATCTGAGTGCAAAGGTAATAATTTTAATTAAGAATTAAGAGTTAAGAGTTAAGAAAATTTGTCTCATCACCCATTTTTCTCAATTCTTAACTCTTAACTCTCAATTCTTAACTCTTAACTCTCAATTCTTAACTCTTAACTTAGAAAGGGTATCCCACGGCGAAATGCAGGGTATGCATGTCGCGCCAGCTTTCAACGTTGAAGAAGTAGCGTGAGATGCCGTTGTCGCAGGGCTGGTGGATGGCCAGGCCCCAGTCGAGACGTATCACGAGGAATCCCAGGTCGTAGCGCAGGCCCAGACCGGTGCCGATGGCGATGTCTTTCAGCAGTCGCGAGGGCTTGAAGAGCATCTGGTCTGTCCACGCCTTGTTGGCGTCATACAGTTCCTGGGCTGTAACTGTCTCGCCGATGCCCATGCTTAAGGCATCCGCTTCTTCCTGATAGTCCTCCACGGAGCCGATGTTCAGTGGTCTGAGTCGCCAGGTGTTGCCCATGTCGAGGAATACGGCACCCTTGAGGTTGCCCCAGATGGGGGTGCGCAGTTCCAGGTTGGCCACAAATTTCAGGTCGCCGTTGCGCAGCAGATAGAACAGTTGTCTGTCATAACGGTCTTTGAGGCCTAAGTCGCTGAATGCCCCCGGGCCGATGTCGCGAACGGCGAAGGCTCGGATGCTGTTGGCACCGCCCACGTAGAACTGCTCGGTGAGGGGCGACTCGATGGTGTTGCCGTAGCAGAGCAGCACGCCGGCGTTGACATGGCCAACGAGACTCGAGGCGCTTCCCACGGCCCAGGTCTTGGTGAAGTTGGTCTCCAGCTTGACGAACTGCGAGTATGTGTTTCTGAACAGCTCTTTCCCCACCTGGCTGAAAGGCTTGCCGCGTAGCTTGTCGAACACGGATATCAGGTTGCCCGACTCCTCGATGGTGATGTCCCAGCGTATAGGGTTGAGAAGGGTTGAGGGGCTGTTATAGGTGTAGCTGTAGCGTATCTTGGGTATGAAGTAGTCGCCCATGGTGCGCACCAGATAGGGATGTACGGCCATCACGGAGTCGAACTTGGCTGAGACAGAACTCTTGAACTGGTATTTCAGCGTGAGTGGCGACAGCTCGTGGCTGCTCTGCTGTGAGGTCTGCCAGCGGTAGGTCCACTCGCCGCTTACGATGCGCATCTTGTAGTACTCCGGGCGTCGGGCAATGTCCATCGACACCTTGGCAAAGGTTGTCGGGGTAGAGTAGAAGCGCCGCCGGCGTATGATGCGCCCGTCCTTGCCGCGCCGGATGCGGTCGCTGTTGTAGAAGGGTGCTATGATGCGTGGGAATTCGATGCTCACGTCGGCACCGTATTGATAGGTGGTTCTGTTGCCGCCGCCGCCTCGCTGCCACTCGAACGAGCCGTGCAGGTTGACGTCGAGCTTCTCGCCGGCCCTGAAGGCATTGCGGCGGGTGACGCCCAGTCGGAGCTCCGGGCCGTAGCGGCCGTTAGTGCGCCCGTTGAAGATGGTCTCTACGTAGAAGTCGTAGGGCTTGTCGAACACGCAGTTGAGCGACAGGTCGAGCGTGTCGGTGCCTGGACGCGGGGTGAACACGAAGTCGGTGCTGGAGAATACGCCCGTGGCGTTGACCTTGGCAGCCGACTCCATATAGTTGTCATAGCTATACAGCTGGCGCGGGCGCATTCGCAGGTTTCTCAGGATGACTGAGGGGCGTATGGGGGGCTTCTTGCCGTTGAAGTGCATGATGAGATGGCGGCGGCGCGTGCTGTCGGTAAGCTGTTCGCGCATGGTGCGGCGGAAGCTGACGTCGATATTGCCCACATACCATTTCGACAGGGCCTCTGGTGGCAGACCGTCGGCCAGCTGCAGCCTCAGCTGCGACTTGTCGGCGACCATCGTGGTGTCGGCCAGATAGGAGGTGTAGCTGGGCGAATAGTAGTAGTAGCCGTTGTTGCGGAACAGCTGGCTGAGGCGGCTGCGCTCGCCGTCGAGGTTGCCTAAGCTGAATGGCCGCCCCTTGGCGATGAGGGCCTCGCTGGCGGTGGAGTCGATGAGCTCGCCGAGACTGTCGGTGAAGCCCACGTATGCCACGCTGTCGAGGGTGAACAGGCTGTCGAGGGTGACGGTGTACCTGATTTTGCTCTTCTTGGGATTCTTCTGAGGCACCACCTCGTAGCCGACATCGCCGCGCAGGTAGCCGTTGTTGCGCAGCACGCTGCGGGCCACCGAGGCACGCAGCGCCGGGTTCACCTGGCTCATCAGCACCGGGGCCTTGCCGAACGACTTGGTCATCCAGCGGGCAAAGCCCGACTCTCGCTGCGAGAAGCGGTTGTAGACCCACAGGTGCCACGACCAGGGCACGGTGTAGTAGCTGCTGCCGAAGAGTGAGCCGTTGGGCTTCGTGGCCAGGGCGGCCTCCACCTCCTCCTTCGTCGTTGCCAGGTGGGCGCTGTGCTGGTCCTCGCGGTCGTCGGTATACTCTATCTTCTTCAGGCCGGTGAACAGTTGGTCGTCGTCGGGGATGCCCTTTGTCATCGAGCAAGCGGTGATCAGCAGGATGAGTGAGAGGTAGGAGGTGAGCGGTAAGAGGTGAGAGGCGAGAGGTGAGAGGTAAGAGAAATGTTTCATCGTGTGGCCTCCTTTCTGGTACTGTCTGTTGTTGTCGTGTCGCGCCGCATGGCGGGCTGCATGGTGCGCGGTTGCATCATCATGGGCTGCTGGTCCGACTTCCAGAAGCGCAGGAAGTCCCAGAAGTTCTGGGCCTTGCGGCGCCACACGAAGCCCACGCCGTAGGCATTGGTGTAGCCGTCGAGCCAGTCGTACACGTTCTGCTGGTAGAACAGCTTCACGTTCTGCGTGGCGTTTTGGTTCAGCCGGTACTCCATGCTGATGTTGTCGAAGAACGACTTCTTCTGCCCCAGTGCCTCGTTGGCTCCCGACGACACCTTTCCGCCGAGTTCTATCTTCAGCCGGTTGTTGAGGAACCGCTTGGCGAACTTGAAGGAGTAGTCGGTGTACATATTGCCCGTGGCGTCGGTGGCGTTGTCGATGCCCACGCTCAGGTCGAGGGTCTTCAGGGCCGAGCCGGCGATGTTGTTGATCTCGCTCTGCAGGAAGGAACTCAGGGCGGAGTTCATGGTGAAGTTGTTGGTGTT
Organism: uncultured bacterium; assembly: GCA_946188155.1. Taxonomy (GTDB): domain Bacteria; phylum Bacteroidota; class Bacteroidia; order Bacteroidales; family Bacteroidaceae; genus Prevotella. The sequence goes on from CAMHUC010000001.1 coordinate 81,658, forward strand.
GCCGTTGGCCAGGTACATGCCCGTGGTGAGCATCGTCACGGCCACCTTGCCGCGCTCCTCGACGCTCATCGTGGCCAGCTCGCCGCTGATGTTGTTGTCCTCGGGGGCATCGATGATGAACTCCAGGCCCATGTCGTTGAGCGTCTTGGTGATGATGACACCGCAGTCGAAGGCGACGCTGCGCGAGGCTCCGCTCTCGTCGTTGACGGTGGCCTTGGTGCGTTCCGTGGCGGTGATGTTGAGCTTCGGGTTTGTGGCGTCGCCGGTGAACTCCACGTAGCTGCCGTCCTTGATGGTGAAGGTCTTCAGCGGTATTACGGGCAGCGAGTACTTCATCTCGCCGCTGTTGAGCGTGTAGCGCCCCGTCAGGTTGATGCCTTCCGAGCCGTACTTCATGCGCAGGTCGCCGCCGCCCATCAGATCCACGTAGTTGGTCTGCTCGGCGTTCAGGTCGCACACGATGCGTGCGCCCTGCGACACGCTGATGGTCAGGTCGGCCTCGAAGCCTGTGGGCGTGGGACGGGTCACCACCACCTTGGCGGAGTCGCTGAAGTCGGTGAACTTCACCAGCTCGTCAAGCCGGTTGTCGGTGGATAGAGGGGAGTCGAGCAGCATGTAGGTCATGTTGGTGGAGCCAAGCACGTCGATGCGTCCGCGCATCTTGAGCATGTCAAGCGGACCCTGCATGCGGGCGAAGAGGTTGACGAAGGCCTTGCCGAACGTGATCGACTTCTGCTCCTGCCGGGCATTGATGAGCTGTAGGTTGCGGGCCCGCATGCGCAGGTCCATAGCGAGGTGCTCGGTGTCGCTGAAGTCGATGTCGCCCATCAGGTTGAGCGGCTCGTCGTTGTGGGCGTAGAGTCCGAAGTTCTCCAGCAGCAAGTGGGAACCCACGACGCGCAGGGGGTCGCTGTCGAAGCGCATCCTCACGCCGTAGGGGATGCTTACGAGATAAGCCGAGTCGACGTATACCTCGCCGTCGACCAGCGGGTGGCGGGTGGTGCCCTTGACGCTGAGGCTGCCCTCGCCGTAGCCTTCCAGACCGACTATCTGGTCGGGTATGAAGCCGTTGACGAGCGACAGCGGCATCCGCGTCATGTCGAAGGTGGCGTCGATGTCTCCTTCTCCTTTATTATAATAGGTGCCTCTCAACAGTCCGAACTCTTCTTCGTCGAGCATCAGGCGGGCTTCGATGGCATGGGCGTCGGCTTCTTTCTGCAGGTATACCAGCTCGGTGCTGATGTTGCCTACGGGCGACCCCTCGTAGGTCATGCTCTTCACGCCCATGTCGGAGGCCACGGAGAACCGCTCCTGCTGATCTTGCAGTATGTGGAAGTCGCCGTTCAGATGGCCGGTGATGCGCGGCATGTAGGGCAGCACCGAGGTCAGCTCGCCCAGGTTGATGCGGTTGAGCGACAATGTCAGGTCCTGCAGCATGGTCGAGTCCTGGTTCTCGGTGTAGATCTTAACACCCGTCTTGTCGTCGGCGATGAGGTCTACCTTGGCCTGGATTTTCCTGTCGCTCCTGAAGAAGATATAGTTGTCCTTGTTCAGGTTGAACTCCTTGTAGCCGATGGTGGGCCTCTCGGGCATCAGGTGCAGGCGCAGGCCTTGGGACTCCATCTCGGCCGTGGCACCGATTCTGACGCCCATGCGGTCTTTGTCGTCGTAGTAGCGCAGGCCGGCCAGTGCGCCGTGCTCATGGAAGTGTCCGTCGACGAGGGCGTTGAACACGAACTGCGGGTTCTTCCGGTTGTTGCGTATCTGGCCGTTGTAGGTCAGCCGCTCGCCCTTCTGCGCCAGGTTCAGGCGGATGGTGTCGATGCGGGTGCTGTCGTAGACGAGCGAGAAGAAGTGGCTCCGCCCGTTGATGCCCGTCAGCGGCGAGGTGTCCAGGTCTATCTCCATCTCCTTGAAGTCGATGCCCATGGCCCTGAGCAGGTTGGCCACGGGGTTGTTGCGCTTGCTCTCCAGGTGCAGCTTCAGCGTGGGCAGCAGGCGCTTGATGGCAGGCTGGTCGATCACCTTCTGCTCGAACTTCGCCGTCACCGAGTCGGCCAGCAGCGACGCCTGTGCCAGCAGCCGCTCGTAGCCGCCGCTGCCGTCGAGCTTCAGTATGAAGTCGCCGCTCTGGGCTCTGACGTACGTGGTGTCGGATGTGGTCTTCAGCAGCACGCCCAGTCTGCCCGGAGTGTAGGTCTTCGTGCTGTCCCTGACGTAGACGTCGTCCATCAGTCCGCTCAGGTAGTGCGTCTGCTTCAGGTCGGAGTGTACCTTCAGGCTGCCTCGCATGCCGATGGTCAGCTGCCTCTCGGCCAGTCGCAGCTGGTAGAGGTCGGCCTTGGTCAGATTGGTATCGATGGTGCCCTCTATGCGCTTCGTGTTGAGCAGCAGGTCGGCACCAAGCGAGCCGTCGATTACCCTGTTGCTGCCGTTGATGGCCACCTGTCCGCGACCGTCCTTCAGTGTGGCGGTGGCCGTCAGGTTGTCCAGGTTCATGTGGCCGTACTTCAGCAGCCTGACCTGTACGTCGGCATCCAGCCTGCTGCGGCTGGAGAGCAGGTCGGTGCCGTAGCCCTTGGCCTTGATGTCGGCCGAGAGGGTGTAGATGGAGTCCTTCGGCAGGTAGTGGTGTACATTCATTCGGTCGATGCTGATGTCGGCATCGTAGCTCATAAGCTGCGTGGCCGGGCTGCCCTTGGCATCGAGTGGTATCTGTGCGTAGCCCTTCAGGCGTATGTTGCCGTCACCCTCGCTGGCTGTCAGGTCGGCATTGTAGCGGGTGCCGTCGGCCGTCAGCCGTCCTTTGAGGCTGATGCCGTCGGGAATGCTGTAGGTGCCGCTCATCTTCGGGTCGATGAGTGCGGTGAGGAAGTTCAGCTGCTTGCTCTTGGCGTCGAGGGTGATGTCGGCCTTCATGCGGCTCAGGTCGGTCACGTTGTCGAGGGTGCCCTTGAGTCTGGTGTCAAGGGCGGTGGCCAGGTTGATGTCCAGGCCGGTGATGTTCAGGTGCCGCAGGTTGCCGTCGGCAGAGCCTCTGATTACCAGCGGACGGTTGGGGAACCGCTCCATGAACTTCTGCGGCAGGTCGCCGTAGATGCGGAACAGGTCCTGCTTGCCCAGCTGTGCCAGCAGGCGCACTTTTAGTGCGGGGGAGGAGGGCTTCTCCTTCCTCCTTCCCCCTTCCTCGTTCCTCGAAACAAATTCGCTCCCCCGTACATCGAACGCCCTGAAGTCGATGTCAGCCTCGGCCGCAATGTTCGAGTCGGGTGTGCGCAGCGTCATCTGCGGCAGCTGTAGCCGGTTGAAGGTGGAGTCCATCTTCACGCCGCCCGTCAGTTCGGTCACTTCGATGCCGCTCTTCTCCCTCAGATGGCTCTGGCGCACTCTTAGCGACAGGCCGTCGGGGGTATAGCTGATGTGGTCGATGCCCAGTCGGATGTCCGAGAGTGCCAGATGGCTGTAGTCCAGACCGCTGGTCTCGGGTGCCGAGCGGTCGTCGTAGCTCAGTCGGCCGTCGTGCCAGTCGAGGCTTGCCACCTTGTATGTCTTTCGGCCCAGGTCGATGTCGGCCTGTCGGGCTACGGCCCTGCCCAGCCAGCCGCCCACCTGTAGGGTGTCGCCGGGCAGGTGCAGGCTTACTGCCGTCTGGCTGATGGTGAGGCTGTCGGCCACGATTTTCCACCTGACGTCGCTCTTGGTGGTGTCCACCGCCGCCGTGTCGCTCAGGGCGATGGCTATGCGGCTGTCCTTCAGAAGCGCCCCGTTCACCTCCACCGTCTCGCCGTCCAGGTCGATACCGTGCGAGGAGAGCCACAGCTCGCCCACATCGCCTCTGATCTGCAGGTCGCTGATCAGTCCGTCGGTATTGATACGGGCATCATGCAGCGACAGCTCGTTGATGACCACCCGTTTCTGCAGCAGAGGCCACAGCTGCACGTCGGCCACCAGCCGGCCCACGTCGGCCAGCGTGTCGCTGTACTCGGTGGCGCGGGGCGACGGTGGCGCCCCGTGCCCCCGCACCACGCGGAAGCCGTCGATGCCTAAGTCGAAGGGGAACTCCAGGTCTACATGCCCGACGGTGATTTCCATCCCCAGCTTTTCTGAGGCGATGGCAGTCACCCGCTGCACCGCCCAGTTCTGCACCGGCGGACAGTAGAGCAATGCGGCGAGTATGGTGAACAGCAGAATGGGTGTCAGCGCCGCTATTCCCACCCATTTCAGCACTTTCTTCATTATGGCGTCTTTCGTAATGACGGCACAAAAGTAGCAAAAAGATTTGAGGCTACCCCCTCCCCGTGGCAGTTTTTCTTACTCCTTGTGTATTTTTAACATCTTTTCCTGCTGTGTCTGTTTGTAATACTCGTCCATCATCTTGCCCAGTGCTTCGATGTCGTAGAACGACTCGGGGTGGTTCTTCCGGTCCAGCAGCTTGTGCGGCTCGATGCCAGGGTCGACGCTTTTCCCGCCGTCATAGGTGATGTGGGATCGGAACGACGATATGCGATAGTCCAGGCCGTTGGCTGTCGACATGTGTTGGATGGCACACGAGCCTCCTCCCGACGCCTCTCCGATGACGAGTGCGCCGAGTTCCTTCATTCGGGCAGTAAAATAGTTGCCGCATGACCAGGTGCAGGCACTGCATAGCACACCTACGTTCAGACGGTTTTTCACCTCCTTGTCTTTCTCGTCGTATTGGCCGTCGAAGTTGCGGTCCACGTCGTAGAGGCAGTCGCTGCGTTGACCGGTCATGGTGTTCTCGTAGCGCAGGTGGCTGTCATCGTAGAGTATCGAGGTGAAGGCTGTCGCGATGTCAGAGGAGCCTCCCATGTTCGATGAACAGTCGATGATGAAGTGCTCCACCTCAGGGTCGGCCTGTGCGCGCTGCCAGCCGTCGAGGAATACCAGCAGTTCGTCGTCGGGCGTATTCTCCAGCGTGGGCTTAGGGCCTCCAGAGTAGTAATTGAGCCAGCCGCCCCAGTCGAGTTCACTAAAAGTCAGTATCACGCACAGCGCTGTATTGCCCTTCTTGAAATAGCGCCCCTTGCCGAGCACTTTCTCGCGGAGTGCGTTCATCTCTTCTTCAATTTTGAACTTCTGCGTTGTCATCTTCACACCCTCGTCGGCCAGCCGTGCTGCTATCGGGTAGGCGCTGCGGGCCTTCTCAATGCGCTGGTTGACGCTGGGCAGTATGGACTTCGGGCAATAGCGGGTGATGTTGACCCAGGTGTGTCCGCCGTCGTGGACGTAGTACTGCAGTGCCTGCATGCCCAGTACGAACTCTGCCGTGTTGGTCGACTGCAGGAGCTGCCTCACGGTCCGGCCCTCTTCGCCCTGGGCCTCCAGCGTGTGGTCTATGCCGTTGGCAATCCATTGCGCCTCGTATGGAGAGCGTTCCGTGTGACCTAAGAGATTGTCGATGGTGAAGCAGAGGTCCTGATAGCGGTATTTGGCCAGGTCGGCGGGTATCGACTCGCGCTGGTAGTTGGCTATGATGAACGTAGAGTCGACCACCTGTATCGGACTTCTGTTGGGATTGACGCAGATGACGATTCGCTCGCCGTTGAATCCGGTTGTGCGAAGGTTCAGGTCGGAATAGAGGTCGTTGACGAGGGTGAATGGCAGATAGACGTCCTGCTCGTCGCCACGCAGGTCGATGCCGTACTTGTGGAAGTTGAGTGTCACGTGAGCTGTCTTTGGCGTAATATCCACGCTTTTGAACCGCACGAAGCCCGTCTCGTCGTATCCCACATTAGGCAGGTCTTGGCCCGTGAGCGACTGCATGTTGGTGAATGCCTCGAAGTTGTCGCTTGAGAAGGTGTCGCTGCCGATGTCCACCGTGGCCTGTCCGTCGCGTGACTTGAGTTCGTAGCTGTTGCCGTTTCTCTTGACGGCCAGCTGCTGGTGGGGCAGCATCATGTGGTGGAAGTTGCGGGCCGAGATGTAGGCCACGTTGGGCTGGTCGCTGTAGAAGCGCAGCGTCACCTCCTCGGCAGGCTTTCCGTCGCGGTTCACGGGTACAGCTCTCTCTGTATAGCCGATTCTGCTCCCTGGGTCGTCGATCTCTACACTCCCGTTGTTGTCTCTGTTTGAGTCAACGCATGCCGTCAGCACCATAGCTGCCAGCACGCAGCAAGTCATTGTCTGTTTCATCACTATTCACTATTCACTATTTATTTTCCCTTCATTCCTTAGAATGACTCTTGCCAACAGATTATACAAGCTTCTCTCCTTGTCCCATTCAACAGCCGTCGAGAGTGCTCCTCTTGCTGACGCTCTGCGCAATGGTCTTATTGTTTTCATAACTTTTCGGCTTTTTGTTTTGGGATATGTCGGTGCAAAGATAAGCAAATAATCTGAATTAACAAAAGATAAGGGCAAAAAAGCTCCTGAGTTCGGCGATGCGTCAGCCAAATCGTTCTTCATGACAATATAAGTTTTTTAAGAAAAATCCTGTATAGTTTGAAATGTAGAATCCGGAAAGAGAACAAGGAGGGCACCGAAAAAAGCGGGCCACCTACCAGATGTAGGCGGCCCGCTTTGTCGGGGGTGAGAGTTGTGATGGGCGGTCAGATGGTCCAGCCCCTTCTCTGCATGATGCTTACGAAGAGCTCGCTCAGACGGGCCATGTCGGCGGCACTGGCGGTGGGCTTGCGGCCCATGGTGCTGCGGAACTGCTGTATGGCATTGGTGTAGCCACGGCCGGCCTCGTCGCCGTACTTGTCGAAGTAGGCCTTGTGGGTCTCCATGAAGGTGGACTTCATAGTGTCGGAGGTGTCCTTGCGCTGCTGCTCGGCATCCTCCTTGGCCTTCTGGTCGGCGGCATCCTTCTCCTGACCGTCGATGAAGGCGGTGTACTTCACGGAGAAGAGCTTCTGGAAGCGGCTGCTGATCTCGCTGTTGCAGGTCTCAGGCTGCGACTGATGGTCGTGTACGTAGTCGAGGTAGGCCTCCCTGGCAGCCTCCTTGGCGATGGTGGCGTTCTTGCGGAACGACGACTGGTACTGGCGCTGCAGGCTGGGGAGCACTACGCCCTCGAACACCTCCTCGTTGAAGCCTACCTGGAACTGCTGGTAGTAGGCCCAGTTGTAGATGTGCTGCTTCAGCCAGTGGAGGTCGTCGGCGTTGGCCTTCGAGGGCTCGCGGTTGAACTCGCCCACGAACATCTTGTGCAGCTCGTCGCTGATGCTGAGGAGGAACTTGGGGCTATCGCCGGTGATGCCGCCCTGGATGAGCGTCTCGATGAGGTCTTCCCAGTTCATGGCGCTCATGGTCTTGGTGTCGCCGCTGGTGGCAGCCTTCTGGAACAGGAAGTCGCGGTATTGCTTCTCGATTTCGCGGCAGATTTCGCCCATATCGCCGCTGAGGATGAAGTACATGCTGGCATCGGGTTCGCGGTAGTGACCTGTCTGCAGGCGGGTGATGATCATCTCGCGGGCCTTGGCATCGTCGCAGCCGTTGATCTCCTTATACATCTTGATGGCCTCCTGCATGTATTCGTTGAACGCCAGTCCGTAGTCGCAGGCGCTGATGGCCTTGTAGAAATTGGGCCACTCCTTCACTGCGGGGGCTGCCTGCTTCACGCCGTCGGTGTCGCCCACCTTGTGCTCAGTGCCGTCGCTGGGATATTTCTTGATGATCCACGGGCCGGCCATGGGGATGATGATTTCCTTCTCGGCTACAGTGTAGCCCAGCACCTCGAGCTTGGCGCCCAGCACGGCGTTGATGTCGAGTCCCACCTCAATGTTGAGGTCCAGCAGGTCGGATACCTCCTTGGCCTTGAAGGGAGATGACACGGCCTCGATCTTGGCGCCCAGGTGCGGACCGACGGCAAACTTAGGGCCGGCAACCTTGTAGAGCTTGACCTCGGCACCCAGAAAGATGCCCATACCGAAGGTGAGTTTGAACTTGGCGGTGGCAGGGGTGATGTCGAACTTGTTGGCCGTCTCGCGGAAGTAGCCGATGCCCTCCCTCGTCCTCGGTGTGATAGCCCTTGTCGTAGCCGTAGGGGTCGGTCATGTGGATCACGGCGGGGTGGATCACGTTGTTGTCGTCCACATACTTGGCGGCATACTCGGGGATATTGTCGCCGGCGGCACGGGTCTTCACGGCGCTGGCGTCGTCGTTCACGTAGATGTCGGTCTGTAGGTTCACCTTCTTGTTGCCCATGATCTCGGCCACGGTGGCCGGCACGACGTCGACGATGTAGCGGTCGCCAACGACCTTCTCGCCGGTGGCCTTGATGATGTAGGGCAGGTTCTCCTTCTTGTGCCATACACCCATCGGGTGGTTCACAAACGACTTGATGCCCATCTTCTCGGCGTAGGCCTTGCTGATGCTCAGCTGGGTGGTGTCGGCATTGACGATCATCACGTCGTCGGCCTTGTCGAAGTTCTGGTAGGTCAGGCCGTAAGCCTCGAGCAGCTCGGTCTGGGTGCCTCGTGGTGGCGTCTGGCTGTCGTTGCCTGCGTTGATACTGTCGGTCTCGTCGGTGCAAGATGCGAAACTCATTGCGATGATACCTGCGGAAAGGGTGCTCATGAGCACCTGCTTTACGATAACTGAAATTTTCTTCATAATTGTATTTCGTTTTAATTTGTTTGTACTTTATTTTATTATAGGGGGAATGTTGTTTCCTGCCCTTTTCTGGTTAAGCCAGGGCAGAGGGCTTGCAAGGTAATCAGCTGTAAACTGTAAACCGTAAACTGTATACTAAAAATTGTCTGTCTCAGTAAGTCAAAGAACGTTGTTTTGTCTGATTGACGATGCAAAGTTACGGCGATTTGCGGCCCGCAGCAAGAAATGTGATGCTTTTCGCTCCGAGTCCTTGCGACACTCGGCTGATATTGCGACAAAGCGGAAATACGGCATCCGGATTTGTCGCAAAGGCGGGAACAAAGGGTCAAAGAATGGGTGGGGGAGGAATTCTAATGGCTATAATTGTCTAAGGAGAAAAGGAGAAAAGGAGTAGGCACTACGTGCCATTTCGTTGCCTGGCACATCGGCACAGCGTGTCACTCCGATTCTCCTTTACTCCTTAGACAATAAGAAACCGTGGGTACGCAATGGCGTATCTCTATGGGGATGGTCTCCACGCCAAGGCTGTCGGCTGTGATGTGGAGGCTGACGATGCAGGCTCTGGAGTTGATGGGGCGGGGCTGGTCGAAGATGAAGTTGCCCAGGCTGTAGCAGATGGTGCGGCCGTGATACTGCTCGATGGTCTGTAGCGTGTGGGTGTGGTGGCACACGAGGATGTCGGCTCCGGCGCGGATGAGGCTGTGGGCTTCGAGGCGCTGGCGGGGTACGGGCTGAAGGGTATGCTCGCCGCCCCAGTGGAGCGAGACGATGATGACGGCGGTGGAGTCGGCCCGCCGTAACCGGCTGATGCGCTGCAGCAGCGAGTTCATGGGTTCCTGGCTGACGCAGGGGAGGTCGGGCAGGTAGGCATAGTTCTCAAGGGCCAGGCGTAGCGAGGGCACGAGCCACACGCGGCGGGGCTGCTTGGCCAGCAGCACGGGCTGGGCGGCCTCGGTCATGGTGGCTCCGGCGCCGATGGGCGTGATGCCTGCCTGGAGGATGTTGCGGCGGGTGTCCATCAGCCCTTGGCGGCCCTGGTCGATGGCGTGGTTGTTGGCCAGGTTGAGGTGGGTGATGCCGTGCTGTCGCAGGGTGTCGAGCCACTCGGGTTCGGCTCGGAAGATGAAGCGCTTCTGCACCGGGGCCTGAATCTTGGTGGCGGGGCACTCGAGATTGCCCACTACGACCTGGGCGGAACGGAACACGGAGTCGATGCCATCCGAGAAGAGATGGCCGACTCCGCGTCGTTCTATCACCCGGCGCACCCCGCGGTCGAGCAGGATGTCGCCGGTGAGCACTACGCTCAGTGTATCGGCGCCATGCGCCGACAGGCCGAGGCTAACAGCCAGAGCTATAGAATACCTCTTCATTGGGCTCAGGCTCCTTGTTGAGCGGCACGATGATGCGCTTCATCCATTCGGGCACGCCCTTGCGGGGATTCTTCTCCAGCTGCTGCTGCCACTCCTCATCGGTCAGGCGGGGTTCGTTGAGGGGCTGGATGAACTCGCGGTAGCTGAAGGCAGCGCCGCGCGTCAGATAGAGGTAGCCGCCGATCTCTACGACCACGTAGATTTCGTCGGCATCGCCGACGGCCTCGAAGAGGACGGACTTCTCAGGATTGTTGTCGGCGTTGGAGGTGTAGACATCAGCCACAACGGCAATCTTCTTGTCGGCGCCCTGCACCAGGTCCCAGGAGTAGAGGTCCTGATTCGGCTCGCGCAGCAGGTCGAGGCTGATGTTCTCGAACGTGGCACCGATGTATTGTATCTGGTCGTACTCCTCGTCGGTGAGCTCCTGGCCCTTCAGCTCCTTCTCGCTGCACCGTAGCAGGAACTCGGCCTCCTCGCGCAGACGCTCGGTGGCCCCCTCTATCTTCTCGGTCATCAGCTTCTCGTCGGCCAGTAGCTTGGCGGTGGAGTCGAGCAGCCGGACGGCCTGGCGCCAGAAGGGCACGTTGGGCTCTACATATCCCTTGATGATAGGCTCTGGGGGACCGCCACCGCCGCACTCGGCACCGGCGGGCTGCTTGGCGTAGAGGATGGCGTCGTGCTTCAGCTCGGCCCAGGAGGCGAGGGCGGCGTTGAGGTCTTTCCTGGACCACTCGGGGGTGAGCATGAAGTAGGGCAGACGGGCCTCCTTGTCCTGCGTGTTGAGCACCTTCAGCGCCTGCATCCACTGGGTGACGACGGTCTCCTGCCAGTCGATCTGACCCATGCGCCGCTTCATGCTCTTCAGGCTGTCGGCGAAGGCCCGCCACTCGGTCTTCTCCTCCAGGAGGATCTGCTCGGCTGCGGTGACACCCATGGCGGCGAAGAAGTCGAGGCCACGGGGCACGGCGCGCTTGGTGGGCTGGCTGTCGTAGTCCACCATCTTCAGCAGCACCTCGCCGTCGGGCTGGTAGCGCTGCGGCATGACGCATATCTTGTTGTGGCTCGTGTGCTCGTAGGCCGGGCGGATGCGGGTCTGCTCGTTGCCGGTCTTTTCCAAGGCTGCCTTCACGCGGGCCATCGCCTGGTCGTTGTGCAGCAGCTCCTCCATCTCGAGGCCGCTCTTGTCAACCTCGGCCAGCACCTGTGGCAGGCTCAGGTTGTCGGGCTTGCCCATGAGGAAGGTGATGAAGTGGTTGAGCCGCTCGTATCGGGCGAGCATGTCCTTGTTGCGCTTCAGGGCGCAGGCCATCATCACGGCCTGCTGCACCTCCTCCTGGTGGTCCATGCCGAAGGGCACGGTCTGCAGCCACATCATGCCCCGGAAGTAGCGCTGCAGGGCGTCGGTGCGGGTGTAGTGGCCTCGCGGGCGGAACAGGCTGTATGGGAACTGTACTTCCCGGTAGTCCATCATGAAGCGGCTCTCGCTGTTCTCGGCATTCATGGCATGGCTGACCTCCTCGGCCACCACGCTGCCCGGCTCGGGCTGGCTGATGTAGCGGCCGGTGAAGAGGCGGTAGGCGATGTTGTAGTAGTCGGCATTGTGCCTGGCCAGCCGCTCCACGAGCTCGTCGCCGCCAGCCCAGCGCTGCATGTTGTACGACAGGTCGTACATGCCGCGCGAGAAGTCGGTCATCAGCTGTAGCATCTTGTGCTCCTCCAGCTCGCGCAGCATGCAGTCGATGTAGAGATGATAGAGCTGCAGGTAGAGGTCGGTGGTGACGAAGCTGGGGAACTCCTGGTAGTCGTTCTGTTCGTAGACCTGGAAGAGCTGGCTCTTGCGGGCGGGCACGATGCCGAAGCCGTCCTTGGCCAGCTGCTGGCTGAGCAGTGGGTCGAACTCCTTGAGCTGAGTGGGGTTGGTCAGGTTGGCCACGTTGACGCGCAGGCCCTTGTCCACCATGAAGTTCTGCTTCCGCAGCTGATCCTCGCGCTCCTGCAGTCGGCTGATGAACTGCTTCTCCTCGTCGGTGTAGTTCAGCAGGTGGGCGCCTTCCACCATGCGGTCGTAGCGCTCGTAGATGGTCTCGTCGTCCTTGCCGGGGTATTCCTCCCAGGGCATATTCTCGTCGAAGGCGTACATCAGCGAGTCATACCAGGTGGTGGTCAGGAAGAGGCCTCGGATGTAGGAGTCCTTGAAGGGATAGCCGCGCTGGGCGGCGGGGGCGTTGCGGAGCGTGCGGATGTCGGCCAGCGAGAGGGCCGACACGTCCATCGAGTAGTCGATGCTGTCGCGGAGCTGCTCCACGTTGATCTGCGACGGGGGCACTGTGACCACGGCAGTCTGTTTCGGGCTGCAGGCCGCTATCAAGCCAGCCGTGCAGACCATCAGTAATAGTTCTTTTTTCATTGGCTAAAGGTTTTTATTGCGGTTTCTCGGTTTACACCTTTGATGATAAATCGCTCGAACGTCATGCCGAAGCCGCCCCAGCGGTAGTCGGAGACGACGTAGAGCGAGTCGGCGGTGGACTCCAGAGCTCGTATCTTTCCGTCGACGAATCGGAAGTCCTCCAGAATTCCACCCAGCTTGGAGCCCAGCCACAGGGGGCGCACCTTGCCGTTCACCTGCTTGAAGATGAACAGTCGGCGGGCCTTCTCGGGATAGAAACGGGTAGACTTGATGACGCCCACCATGGCATCCTCAGAGCCGTTGCCGTCTACGTCGCCCGTCTGGAACTGGTAGACGGGGTAGGGTAGGCGCCAGTCGTTGAGCCAGTAGAGGCTATCGTGCTCGCAGCGTAGCTCGAAGGCCTGTGCGCTGACGGTGAGGCTTAGCACCGTGAGGCAGAGTGTGATGGCGTATCGTAAGGTTCTTAGTGGCATGGCGGTTGAAGCGTTAGGTTGTTCAGCGGGCGAATGCTTGCCAGAGAGGGTCGCGAGGCAGGGGTGCCTCGACGGTGATTGCTTCCTTGGAGACAGGATGGACGAACTCCATGCGGCGCGACATCAGCGAGATGGAGCCGTCGGGGTTGGAGCGGGGTGCACCGTATTTCAGGTCGCCCTTGATGGGACAGCCCATCGCTGCCAGCTGGCAGCGTATCTGGTGATGGCGGCCTGTGAGCAGCTGCACTTCCAGCAGCGTGTAGCGGTCGCTATGGCCGATGGTGCGGTATTTCAGAATGGCCTTCTTGGCATTGGGCTTCTCCGACGGGTAGGCGTACGACTTGTTCTGCTGCTCGTTGCGCACCAGCCAGTGCTCCAGCATTCCTTCGGGTTCACGGGGGGCATTACCGACGATTGCCCAGTACGTCTTGTGTACCTCGCCCTGGGCAAACATCCTGTTCAGGCGGGTCAGCGCTTTCGAGGTACGGGCGAATAACACCAGACCGCTCACGGGTCGGTCCAGGCGGTGAACTACGCCGAGGAACACGGCACCCGGCTTCGCGTACCTTATTTTAATATAGTCTTTCACAATGTCAGAGAGGGGGCGGTCGCCAGTCTTGTCGCCCTGTACGATCTCCCCGCTCTGCTTGTTGACGATGATGATATGGTTGTCCTCGTAAACGACCTCCATCTTTAATCTTTTTTTGGTTTATAGTTTAGGGTTTATAGTTTATAGATGAATACCCTGCATGCCATCTGCCTGCGAATGTAATCAACTATAAACTATAAACCATAAACTATAAACTGTAAACTATAAACTGTAAACTATAAACTGTAAACTATAAACTCAATTTACATATTCATGCCGCCGTCTACCTGAATCACCTGTCCGCTGACGTAGCTCGACATGTCGGAGGCCAGGAAGGTGGCCACGTTGGCGATGTCCTCCACCTGTCCGCCACGGCGAAGGGGAATCTTCTTCTTCCACTCCTCGCGCACCTCGTCGGGCAGCTGAGCGGTCATGGCCGTCTCAATGAAGCCGGGGGCGATGGCGTTGGCACGAATGCCCTTCGGCCCCATCTCCTGACCGATGCTCTTGGCGAGTGCTATCAGGCCGGCCTTCGACGCGGCATAGTTGGCCTGGCCGGCATTGCCATGCACGCCCACGACGCTGGCCATATTGATGATGGAACCGCTGCGCTGGCGCATCATCACTGGCACGCACGCATGGATGAAGTTGAAAGCCGATTTCAGGTTGACGGCAATCACGGCATCCCACTGCTGCTCGGTCATGCGAAGCATCAGGCCGTCCTTGGTGATTCCGGCGTTGTTCACCAGGATATCGATACTGCCGAATTCCTCCTTGACGGCCTTCACCACCGCCTCTGTCTGCGCAAAGTCGGCGGCATTTGAGGCATAGCTCTTGGCCTTCACGCCCTTGGCGGCGATTTCCTTCTCTGTATCCTCGTTCACCTCCAGGTCGGTGAATGCGATGTTAGCGCCTTCCTCGGCGAACTTCAGCGCGATAGCTTTTCCGATACCGCGTGCAGCACCTGTGATCAGGGCTGTCTTTCCTTGTAATAATTTTGTTGTGTTCATAAGTCTTTTATTTTCAATTATTTATATTGTCTGATTTTGATTTGCTGAAAATTTGCTGATTACTCTATAGTAAAGTCATAGACCCCGCCAAAGCCATTTGTACCGTTTGCCACGAACATAAAGCAGTATTCGCCGGGCTTACCTGATACCGTAATATCATAGACCTTTGGCCGCGTTTCGGTAACGGTTACGCTCAAATCGTCGGCAGCGGAAACGCCTACCGAAGAGCCGAGCAAAGACGCGCTTACGCCTGTTAGGGTACGAGCGTTTTTCTTCACGTCGAATCGGGCTACCTCAAAATCCTTTGCCGAATAGTTCGCCGTGAATTGGTACAACTTTACTAAATCCGTGGTTTGAGGCGCACCAAAGTACATACGGAATACCGCAGTACCTTTGAAATGGTTTGGGCTTGTATTGCCTTTGAATTGCAACTTAGATTTTATCTTAGCCATACCGAAAGTAGCAGCAGAGGCCAAACCGCCACTACCTTTGATAGCGTTGTGCGTTATCTTATCCATTCTAATTGCTTTTCCGTCCATCATGGCAAAGATACCTACCGAATCAGTAGGCGTTTGGGCGTTGGCCGTCATGGTGAGCAAGGCCAACGCAAATACTAAATAAATCCTTATCATATACGCGGGTACATTTTAATTATCCTACATTCCTTTTTTGTTCAGGCAAAGCCGCCTCTAATTCCTTTATTCGATTTTTGTAGCCTGTTATCCTGTCTAACAGGGTTTCAACGGTGCTTTCTAACCGGGCTATTTCGGCATCTTCCGGGCTATCCAAGCCATCGGGCAAAGTACGCATATCACCAATACCGCGCAACAGCCATTCAGCCGATACGTCGGTATGCTTATTCAGGATAAGCAGCAAAGTATCTACCGTTATTGCCGCCCCATCGTCAGCGAGTTGGCGGTTTAGACGTTTTTGGGTAGCCTTATCACCACCGGCAAAACTATTTTGGGTATAGCCAAATTCGGCTAAAACCGCTGAAATCCTTTGTCTTACGTCGTTTTCTGTTTGCATACGCTTAGAGTGCAATTTGTTAAACAATGTTATAAGTTAGACGTTTTCGCCTAAAAAGTTTGGTAGATTACCCGAAAACGTCTATCTTTGCACCCGATATGAGTAAGTAACTAACTCAAAGCGGACATAAGAAAGGCTGTCGGACATCTAAGCCCAACTATCGTAAATAACTCAACTGCAAAGATACGGCAGTTTTTCTTTTCCGCCAAAGATATAAGTAAGTAAATAAGTAATTTTAACTAAAATTTGGCAGTTATGGCAGAAAAGAGCACTAAAAACGGAAAATATGCAGTCAGGGAGTTACCCGCTTTGCGAGCAAAGATTAACCGGGAGTTCCTGATTAGATTGCAGCCTAAGAACGGCAAAAGCCAGTTAGTAGGCTTTACCCGTCTTTGCCTTATGATTGGCGACCTACACGCCGAGCATTACGCCAAGAAAGCGTTAAGCAGCATGGCCGACGTGCCTTGCTTTAACCTCAAAGGCCAACAGGCTATGCGCTTAGTGTTCTTTCCCCGGTAAGGCAAACAAGTATTAACAATAACGAAGTACACAACATGAAAGTAAAAGTAGAAAAAGTGACACGCGAAGAATTGCGTAACATGGAGTTTGGAGAAAGCCGGGAGTTTGAACTACCAAACGCCCAGGCTTGCGACAACGGCAAATCCGTTGCCTACCAAATGCAGAATCTTTTAGGGTGTAAGTTCAGCGTTACAACTGACTACCCTACTAACACACTCACAATTACTAAGAACGCTATATGATAATCGACAAACCGATAGTAAACCCTGATGGCCTGTATAATCAGAAACAGGCAGCGAAAGCCCTACACGTAGACCGGCACACCATAGCCCGCTACGAGGCCGACGGCTCAATAAAGTTTCGCATCCGTAAGGCGGGTAAAGCCAAGGTTACTACCGGGGCCGAGATTATCAAGTGTTGGCAAGGTATGTATGTAATCAAGTAATCAGTTTAAGAGTATGGCACAGATTATCACAACTACGATTTTTGCCGCTTTGTGCGTAGTATGCACGATTATTTTGGCAAAGGACATTAAGGCGTTAGCCGAAGAAATGAGTAACTAAGGGGGGGGGTAGGACATGGCAAAGTATGACCCAAATAAAGAACGGTTAGGCAGTCAGGCAATGGCCTTACAGCGAATGGCGAGAGCCTACCCCGACGAATACAAGAGAGTTAGCGCAATGCGTCAGGCACACGGCATCTTATACAAGTTACCCGCTGACCAATTCGACAAAATTTGTGTGGAAGCCTTGCACGGCTTAGTACGTGAGGGCATTTGCAAACGCCCACAGCAGATTAGTTTCAATCAAAGATAATTAAGCACTATTAGTTATGAAAACAGATTTTAGCATTAACGTAAACGTCAGTATTGGAGTAACGCCCGAAGTCGTAGCGTTGGTTACGTCTATCCTGACAAAGAAGCCGACGGCCACCGTTGAGGCCCCGGCAAGTGAGCAACCCGCAGCCGAAGCACCCGGCGACGCAGCACCGGCCCCGGCAGCACCAAAGCGAGGCCGTAAGGCTAAGACACAGACCGCAGAAGCACCCGCCAATGAGCCAGAGCCACAGGCAGAGGAAGCCGCAGCACCCGCAGGGGATAACGCAGAGGCCCCGGCAAGTGAGCAACCCGCAGCCGAAGCACCCGCAGAGGGTAAGGCCCTGACCGTCGAAGATGTACGCGAAGCAATGAGACGCGCCCGCGTCAGAATCGAGGGCGAGGATTGGGAAACGAACACACCCGGCGAGGGCTACACCAAATACCACCGTCAGTTAAACGCCACGTTTAAGAATATTGCCGCCCTGTTAGGCAGCGATAAGCCCAGCACTCTTTCGGAAGATAAGTTTGCATCGTTCATTCAGCAATGCGACGAACTGATAGTAGGCGCAGACGGAACTATAACAACTAAATGCCCTTTCTAATATGCCCGGACAACACGCGATATTAAGCCCAAGTGCAGCCCACAGGTGGATGAATTGCACAGCCGCGCCCCGGTTAGAGGAACACGCCGAGGATAAGGGTAGTACCTACGCCGAAGAGGGTAGTTTGGCACACGCCTATTGCGCCCTGAAACTTAAAAAGTTCATGCGCTACGACTTTGCCGAAGAGGAAAAGGAGATAGCCGAACTAAACGAGAAGTACCACACGGGCGAAATGGACGAGTACACAGATACGTACTACACTATCGTAATGGAAAAGTTCAACGCAGCCCGACAAAAGACCCGTGACGCTAAGTTATTGGTTGAAGTACGGTTGGACTTTACTAAGTATATCCCGGAGGGTTTCGGCACAGGCGACGCAATTATTATTGCCGATGGTTGCTTAGAGATTATCGACTTTAAGTATGGCAAAGGCGTTAAGGTGTCGGCAGTCGAAAACCCGCAAATGAAGATTTACGCTTTAGGTGCTTACGAAGCCTATAGTTTTGAATACAACATAGACCGGGTTAGAATGACTATTATACAGCCCCGTATCGACAATCTTTCGGAGTTTGAAATTACCGTAGCCGATTTGCAGAAGTGGGCCACCGACGAACTACAGCCAAAGGCGCAGGAAGCATTTGGCCCCAATGGAAAGCAAGCCCCCGGCGAATGGTGTCAATTCTGCAAGGTGAAAGCCAGATGCAAGGCGTTGGCCGCTACGAGCATTAAGACGGCCACCGAACACGCCGACCCTAAGTTAATCAGCGTCGAGGAAATGGCAAGTATCGTATTACCGCAGTTGGCCACTATTAAAACATGGCTAACAGGCGTTGAGGAATACGCACTACAGCAAGCCTTAGACGGTACGAAATATCCCGGATATAAGATTGTGGCAGGGCGCAGCGTAAGAAAGATTACCGATGCAGAAGCCGTTATGCAGCTTTTGGCCGATAATGGCTTTACCCGTGAATCCTACGTTAAGCCCACGGAACTACGAAGTATTACCGACCTTGAAAAACTGATTGGTAAGAAACGCTTTGGCGAATTGTGCAAAGATTATATCGTTAAGCCGCAGGGCAAACCGACGTTAGCACCTGACAGCGACAAACGCCCGGCTTTCAACGCAGCGGCAGACGATTTTAGCGGTATCAATCTTAACGAGGATGGCGAATGAGATTTACAAACTAAGAACGTGGGCGACGATATTACAAGACATCATTAAGGAGTACCCCGGTAGGACTATTGAAAACGTCTTAGGCAATATCGAAGCCCGCATAAAAGAAAAGAGCAATGAGAAGTAAAACAGCAAATTGGTTTATCTGCAAAATCCGCTATGAGAAAACGCCGGAGGACGGACTACAGAAGAAAGTAACGGAATCCTACGTAGTGGACGCTGTTAGTTTCGGAGAGGCCGAAAGCCGGATAATCGAAGAAATGCAAGCGTACATTAGTGACGAGTTTGAGATAATCGACATTAGCCGGGCGGCGTTTAAGGAAATTTTCTTTAGCGACGAAGAGACAGCCGACAGATGGTATAACGCCAAATTGGAGTTTATCACCACTGACGAAAAGACCGAAAAGGAAAAGCGTAGCGCAGTTGTTTACTTAGTCCAGGCAGGAACTTTCGACAACGCCCTGAAGAACGTAAACGAGGTTATGGGCGGTACGATGATAGACTACGTAACGGCCAAAATCGAAGAGACTAAGTTAATGGACGTTTTCGAGTATGCTAAGAAAGAGCAAGCCGAGAACGCCGAGGAATCAGAGTAACAACTAAAACGTAAGATTATGCCTACAGAGAATGAAATTAACAACGTGCTTAACGAATGTTCAGAGCGCGAGGAATTGGGAGAAACAAAGTACCCCGGTATGACCTACGAGCAGGGCGTAAAAAACGCTATCGAATGGCTACAGGGCTACGGTGAAAACCCGATGGAGTAAGAGATTATTAACAATAATATTCACTATTAAAATTTTAAGTTTATGATTACACCACAAGTTAAAGAAAACAAGGTAATTTTTGGGCCGTGCCGTTTGTCGTACACCCACGTTTTCAACCGCTACAATCCTGATGGCGACCAGGCCGATGGTAAGTACATGACTAACGTACTTATCCCCAAGGATGAAAAAGAGACCATCGAGGCCATTAACAAGGCTATTGCAGAGGCCAAGAAACAGGCTATCGTCAGCAAGTGGGGAGGCAAAGAGCCTAAGAAGTTGGATATGCCACTACGTGACGGCGACGAAAAGGACGATGAAAACTACGAGGGCCATTTGTTCGTAAACGCCAAGAGCAACACGCGCCCCGGCATCGTAGACCGTAAGAAAGTGCCTATCGTTGATGAAGAAGAGGTTTACAGCGGCGTTTGGGCTATTGTGTCGGTTACGTTCTTTGGCTATGACAAGAATGGTAACAAGGGCGTTGCTTGCGGCCTTAACAACATTATGAAGTTTAAGGACGATGAACACTTTGGCGGCAGGGTATCGGCTGAATCTGACTTTGGCGACGTTGATTTGGGCGACGAAGACGACGACCTGTAAGCGATTTCTTTTCTAACCATACGAATTGATTGTAAGACGCGCACCGGCTACCGGGAAGATGTGGTAGCCGGTGCAGCAAAAGAAACAAAAACAAAGAATCATGGTAACAGCAGTAACAATAATAGGAATACTGATAGCAGCGGCGGTAATAGCGGCAGCGTATTTCGCAAACCGCGAAAGGCGTAGGAGCGTCAGGGAGTTTAACCGCCGACACGCAAGTACCTACAGGCTTAACCGCCTCAATCAGCAGACCTTTAACAAGGCTTTCAACATCGTTTCGGACTTAGTAAAGAACGACGGGGCCGATATTGAGGTGATGTTTGATAATCAGGTAGTCTTTAACGGCTACACAGACATAACGGAGTTAGGCGAGCAACCCCAATTCTGGTATAACAAAGCCCTGTTAGACAAATACGGAATCGAATACTAAAGCATCATGCAGGAATTAGGAATAGACATAGAGACTTACAGCAGTAACGATTTGGTTAATTGCGGCGTTTACAAATACGTTGAGGCCCCGGACTTTACGATATTGCTATTTGCCTACGCTATTGACGGTGGGCCGGTGCAATGTGTGGACTTAGCAAGCGGCGAAACCCTACCCGACGAAGTATTTGCAGCCCTGACAGACCCGGACGTTATCAAGACGGCATTTAACGCGGCCTTTGAAAGAATCTGTATTAGCGTCTATTTCTTTGGCGGCAAACTCTTAGACCCCGCCCAATGGCGTTGCACGATGGTATTAGCCGCCCGCATGGGCTTACCGCTTTCGTTGGGGCAATGTGGTGAGGTGCTACACTTAGCCGAGGGCAAAATGAAAGAGGGCCAGGCCCTAATCAGGTACTTTAGCGTACCCGCCCCCAAGACAGGCAAACGGCATCTACCCGCAGACGCGCCGGATAAGTGGGCTACGTTCAAGGCGTACAATATCCGAGACGTGGAGGTAGAACAGGCCATTTTGAAAAAGGTACGCCGGTTAAAGCCCGCAGCCTTTGACGAAGATTTGTACGTAGCCGACCAAGAAATTAACGACCGGGGCGTTATGATAGACCGCGTTTTGGTAGATGCAGCCGCCCGTTTTGACGAAGAGTATAAGGCCGAGTTACTGAAAGAAGCACAGACGCTAACAGGCATGGAGAACCCCAACAGCCCCGCCCAAATTAAGGAGTGGCTACACAAGGTTACAGGCTTTAGCGTCCAGAGCCTCAACAAAAAGAACTTAGACGATTTGGATAAGCAGCTTATCTATTGGCCGAAAGCCCAAAAGGTTTTGGGCATCCGTAGGGAAATGGGTAAGACATCTAACAAAAAGTACGTCGCTATGCAAAAATGCGTTTGCGCTGATGGTAGAATACACGGACTTTTGCAGTTTTGCGGCGCAGCCCGCACAGGCCGTTGGGCGGGTAGATTGGTACAGGTGCAGAACCTACCGCAAAACCATTTGGAAAGTTTGGACTATGCCCGTAACTTAGTACGTCAGGGCAACTTAGAAGAGTTTGAAATGAACTACGACAACGTGACGTTTGTACTTAGCGAACTGATACGTACCGCGTTTATTGCAGCCCCCGGCCACACTTTCCACGTTTGCGACTTTTCGGCCATCGAGTGCAGGGTTATAGCATGGTTAGCCGGTGAAGAGTGGGTATTAGACGTATTCAGGAGTAACGGCGACATCTATTGCGCCAACGCCTCTAAGATGTTCAAAGTACCTGTAGAGAAGCACGGACAAAACGCGGAACTACGGCAAAAAGGCAAAATCGCTACTTTGGCTTTGGGATATGGCGGCGGCGTATCGGCTTTGGAAGCAATGGGCGGTAGCCGGTTAGGACTGACCGAAAGCGAAGAAAAACAGATTGTGACCCTTTGGCGTGAGAGCAACCCGCGTATAGTGAAGATGTGGGCAGTAGTCGAAAAAGCGGCCATGACCGCGTTAAAGACCGGGCAGAACGTGACCGTTTACCGAAATATCGTAATCGGCAAGCGTTGGGGTATGCTTACTATTACTCTACCGTCAGGCCGGACTATCTGTTATCCACGCGCAGAAGTTGGCGTAGAGTATAACGACGGGTGGAGAGGCGACCACGAAATTATAGAGTACGAGGGCCTTAACCAAACTACGAAGAAATGGGAAAAGGTACGTACCTACGGCGGTAAACTTACCGAGAATATAGTGCAAGCCGTAGCCCGTGACATCTTAGGCATCGTGATACTACGCGCAAAGGCCGCAGGGCTTAACGTGGTTTTCCACATACACGATGAAATAATAGTTGAGGCTACACCCGACCAGTCTTTGGCCGACGTTGAGGCCCTATTTAGTACCCCGATTGATTGGTGCAGAGACCTACCCCTAAAAGGCGCAGGGTACACTACACCGTATTATCTGAAAGACTAAAAGTTGAACGATAAAACTATAGAAATGACGTAGGACGCAAGAAAACGAGTTGGCCGATAAACTATAAGGCGGCAACCCGAAACGCGCTTAGAGCGAGAATTTAACAAAATATTAACACTTAAAGCACTTACAATTATGGAAGTAAAAGAGATTGAAAGCAAGATTAGCGAGATTGACGGTAAGATTAGCGGCTTACGAAGTCAGAAAGCCGACCTTATGACCCAATTAAGAGACGCTAAACAAATTGAGTTTGAGACGAAGCACGGCGTTAAGTCAGGCGACAAAATGACTACTAAGGTTGGCGCTACTTATTTCTACGACCGGCTTATTATTACAGCCTACGGCCATATACTTGTTTTGTGCCACCCGGTTAAGAACGATGGCACGGCAAGCAAGGCCGACCGACACATAGACGAAGAGGATTTTTAACCTCAAATTCACAAATCGGCGATAAAATGACCCATTTGCCGCCGATATAACAATTTCAAAATATAAAAATGTTATTATGACTTACGTAATTATTTTATTAGTATTACACATCTTAGGAATTGGTATTGTGGCCGCAAAGCACGGAGAACCAAAAGATGGTAAATACAACGTCTTTATAACTCTAACAGCGGAGGCGTTAGAGTTGTGGCTTTTATACAAAGCCGGATTGTTTAGCGGTTTGTTGGCGATTATTAAATAGTTGACAAATGGAAACGATATACTGCCCCAACGAAGAGCATACGCGCCGTTTGTTTTACGGCAATCGCTCAAAAGCAAGGTGCATTGGTTGCGAATGTGAAAAGACATGCAAATATAAGGCAGAAGTTGAGGCTAAACAAGTCGCCCGTTACATGAGTAAAATAAATATCGAAATTAAACAAATTGAAACTATGACAGAGAAAGAAATTAAGATGCAGCTTTTAGATAAGTTTGCAAACATCGAGAAGCCGGAAACGGTAGATTTTTGCCGCAAGGCATACGAGTTTATCACAGAGGGCGAGACGAAGCAAGCCCCGGCCCCTGTAGTGGCACAACAAGCCGTTAGCGGATTTCCCAACGGTATTTACCTTATCCTGAATGATGGCAAGGAAATGACCGACTTTGTGCTTTTCGCCCCGGACACCAAAGACAGCATTAGTAAGGAGCAGATTAACGCCTGTACCGGCATAGGCGTTAAGCAAGGCGATTGGGCGTTAGTAGTGGCTTTGCACGACGCGGCAAACGGCGAAGAAATTACCCTGACAGCCAAGAAAGACACTACCAACTACGCCGGTTACATTGATAACTACGTAGACGCGGTAGCGAATTGGAACGGCAAGGCCAATACCGAACACCTGAAAGCCATTGGCCTTAACAAAGGCATTGAACTTAAAGACGGGCAGTATATCCCCGCATTGGGCGAAATGTACTTTGTCTATATGAATCTGAAAGCCATTAACGCGGCTTTGGAGTTTGTAGGCGGTACACCGATTGAAAGAGATTGGTATTGGGTAAGTACAGAGTTCAGCGCGACGAACGCCTGGGGTCTGTTCCTCCCCTACGGCTACGCCTACGGCAGCACTAAGGCGTCGACCACGGGTCTCGTTCGGCCCGTCTCAGCATTTATTTCTTAATCTTTACACTTTAGTTATTAAACTTTAAGCCCGGCGAAAGCCGGGCTACTAAAAAGCAAAGCGACATGAAGATAATAAACCAATTCAGACGTAAGGCCCGCGTAGTAGAATCTACTACCGATATGAAGCAAGTAGCAATAGCCGCGCAGCAGCAAGCCGAATACTACACGCCACTTTCGGAAGATGAATACCCGGTTATCCTGACTATCAGCGTACAGGTTAAAGTATGCTTTGTTTGGGTTACGGTATGGGCTGAAAGTTGCGACGTATCAGACGGCGACACCCGCCCGCACATCGAGAAGAGAGCAAGACGTTTGGTTAAAATATTGGAGGGCAAAGAAAATGGATAATCAGAACAAACGCCCGGAATGGGTGCAGTTAGAATTATTCCCCGAAATGAACGCCTCAAAGGGGGGGGGGGAGCAGTCAGTAACCAATCAAAGTAATACAGCCAATGGATAATGAACTTTGCGGCACTTGCTTATCTTACGACCCGGATAAAGAGACACAGGGCTTTGGCGAGTGCATAGTATCAGGTTGTCAGGTGAGCGAGTGCCAACAAAGTTGCATAGATTGGCGTAATAGTGGAGGGCCTGACTATGAACGAAAAGAAAGACTTTTGCGTAACGGCGATTAACCGCCTTACGGGTGAGCGCGAAAGAATATCAGGGCATTTGACTAAGAGTAAAGCCGAATCAGAACGCGCCCGCCTGGTGACGATAAGGCCAGAGAAACGGCCCTACATCTACCCGCTTGTAGCGGAGTACCCGAAACAACTTAATTTATTTTCAAACAATTTAGACGTATGAAATTCAAAGTAGACAGAAACAAACTTTTAGAGGCTATGCAGAAAGCAAGCCAAGCAATAACGGGCAAAAGCAGCCGTTTACTTAGCGAGATTTGCCGATGCTTTGTTTTCAAGGCAAGAAATGAAAGTCTAACCGTCATGGCTACCGACGGCGAGATTTTTATTAGTACATGGGTAGGCATCGAAAACACCGATGGCGATAAAGACTTTGCCCTGTACGCGCCTAAATTCCTGAAAGCCATTAAATCGGTAGACCCACAGGAACTAACGATAGAGGTTTTGGAGTATCAGGTTATTGTTACGCATGAGGTAGGCAGCTTTGCACTACCATTAACGGATATGAGCCAAGTACGCTACCCGGAAGCGGACAGCAAAACGGTATTGGACTACAGCCGCGTACACCGACACACCTTTGAGGCCCCCGGCTTGCTTTCCATCCTGAATAAGTGCAACTATGCAATGGCCGAAGATGAATTGCGCCCGGTGATGAACGGCGTAGTTATGAGCGTCAAAGAAACCCACACCGATTTTGTGGCATCCGACGGGTATAAGTTAGTACGCATCCGCAAAGCCTCAATTACTGACAGCCGCCCCGCAGACTTTATTTTTCCCAAAAAGGTAGTCAATATCCTGTTAAAGATATTGCCTAAGACGGGATTTGTAGATACGTGGTTTAATGAGTATGCAGTTGATTGGAAGAGCGAGGAACACCCCGGAGAGCAAACGCCAAAGTCGGGCTGTCTTATGAGCGTTGAGGGTACGGAAATTCTGTTTAAGCCCATACCGGGCCGCTACCCGAATTACAACAACGTAATACCCACTACGTTTACTAAGGAACTTATCATAGACCGCAAACAACTTTTGAAGTCGCTACAGCGTCTTAGCCAGTTCACAGCGAAAAGCGGGCTTATTAGATGGAATCTTAACCCTACCCGCCTGATGCTACAGGCCGAAGATACCGATTTTTCGGTAAATGGCAGCGAGACTTTGCCCTGTACGTACAAAGGTGAGGTTTGCCGGTTGGGATTTAAGGACTATTCGTTTGTTCAGACCCTACAGAATAGTACAGCACCCGAAATCGTAATGAAAGGCAGCGGAGTTACTACCGCGTTTATTATCGAGCCTATCCCACAGCCGGATAACGAAGAAGTGACTATGCTACTTATGCCAATGCTAATAAATGACTAAGAGGTATGAGAAAGATAGACAGAGACCACGAAAGGTATATGCGAGACCGGGAAAACAGATTGGCGCACCAAGCCGAATACTACAAGGTCAACCGCGACGCTATCCTGAATAGAAAGCGCAATACCGGCAATATGAAATATGGAAGTTTACGAAAAAGATAATAGCGATATGGAATATATAGATTTTCTACGTTCAAAAATGGCTATCAGCAGCCAAGACGGATTTGAGATTAGTGAGAGCGAACTCACACCCACACTATACCCGCACGTCAAAGATACGGTACGATGGGCGGTACGCGGAGGTTGCCGCGCTATCTTTAGCAGTTTCGGTATGCAAAAGACCGTATCACAACTGGAGATACTACGTATTATCACCGTCCACAAAGGCGGCAAGGCACTTGTAATTTGCCCGAAACGCGTTATTGTGGAGTTTACGACGCAGGCCAAAAAGCACCTCAATATGAATATTGCCTACGTCCGCAATATGGCAGAGGTAGAGAAAGCAGCGGGAGAGTACGACGTGATGGTTACTAACTACGAGCGCGTCAGAGACGGCGAGGACGGCGTTAGGATTAACCCCGCCTACTTTATTGCTACGTCACTTGACGAGGCAAGTTGTCTACGTGATTACGGCTCAAAGACCTATCAGGAGTTTTTAGCCCTGTTTGCCAACACTCCTTATAAGTTTGTAGCCACCGCCACGCCGTCACCTAACAACTACGTGGAAATGATACAATATGCCGGGTATTTGGGTATCATGGACACAGGCCAGGCAATACAGCGTTTCTTTAAGCGCGACCAGACTAAAGTAAACAACCTGACTTTGTACCCGCACAAGGTAGATGAGTTTTGGACGTGGGTTAGTACGTGGGCGTTGTTCCTGACCAAGCCGAGCGATTTAGGCTATGAAGATGTAGGCTACGAGTTGCCGCCGCTTAACGTCTATCAGGAAGTGGTAGCCGCCGACAACTCCACAGCCGGGGCAGAGGCAGACGGGCAGAAGAAACTATTCCGTGACGCGGCTATAGGACTGAAAGACGCGGCCAAGGAACGCCGCGACAGCATCCCGGCAAAGGTAGAAAGAATAGTAGAGATACTTAACCGCCCGGAGAACGTAAACGACCATTTCATTATTTGGCACGATTTGGAGGCAGAGCGCGAGGCCATTTGCAAGGCCGTTGATGGCTGCAAAGCCGTTTACGGTAGTCAGCCGGACGATGAGGCCGACAAGATAATAGACGATTTCAAGGAGGGCCGGTTAAAGTACCTTGCAGCCAAACCCGTAATGTTGGGCGAGGGCCTGAATTTCCAATACCATTGCCACAAGGCCATAATACTTGTATCTTATAAGTTCAACGACGGCGTGCAGGCAATAGCCCGCATATATCGTTTTATGCAGAAATACCCGGTAGATTTGTACATAGTCTATGCCGACAGCGAACAGGAGATTTACAAGTCGTTTATGGCTAAGTGGGCCAACCACAAGGAAATGGTAGAGCGCATGACCGATATTGTACGCAAGAACGGATTAGCCACTACCAACGCCA
Organism: uncultured bacterium; assembly: GCA_946188155.1. Classification (GTDB taxonomy): domain Bacteria; phylum Bacteroidota; class Bacteroidia; order Bacteroidales; family Bacteroidaceae; genus Prevotella. The sequence goes on from CAMHUC010000001.1 coordinate 109,127, forward strand.
CGGAGAAACTAAAGCGTTATTTCTTCTCGCAGCGTCAGGAGAAACGCGGGCAGCTTTGGCGGGCTATCAATAACGACAACGTATTAGAGTGCCAGACGATGCCGGATAATTCGGTAGGGCTTATCGTTACGTCTATCCCGTTCAGTAATCAGTACGAATACACGCCGTCTTACAACGATTTCGGGCACAACGAAGATAACAGCAAGTTCTTTGAACAGATGGACTACTTAACGCCCGAATTGCTTAGAATCCTACAGCCCGGGCGTATCTTAGCCGTACATGTCAAAGACCGCGTAGTCAGCGGCTTTGTTTCGGGTGCAGGATTTCAGACCGTCGTACCGTTCAGCGACTTGTCGGTATTGCACTATATCAAACACGGATTTCAGTACGGCGGGCGCATTACGATTGATACCGACGTAGTGCAGGAAAATAACAAGTCGTACCGATTGGGCTATACTGAAATGTGCAAGGACGGCAGTAAGATGTCGGTTGGTTGCCCCGAATATATCCTGATATTCCGCAAAGTACCGTCAGACCGTAGCAACGCCTACGCCGACGTACCCGTAGTAAAGAATAAGAGCGAATACTCATTGGCACGATGGCAGATAGACGCGCACGGCGATTGGAAGTCAAGCGGTGACCGCCTGTTAGACTACGAGGACGTTAAGAACATGAACTTAGAGGGCATACGCGCCTATTTCCACAAGTTCAGCAAAGAACACCTGTATAACTACGAAGCCCACGTAGCGTTTGCCGAGGGATTGGAAAAGGCAAAACGTCTATCCAAGCAGGATATGATAGTAGCCCCGGCGAGCCACAGCGATATGATATGGGATTTGTCGGAGTACCAACGCGCCAAAACGCTTAACAGCAAGCAGGCACGGGGTAATAAGATGGTGCATATTTGCCCGCTACCCATCGACTTAGTAAACCGCTGCATCGAGCGTTGGAGTAACAAAGGCGACGTAGTGTTTGACCCGTTCGGAGGCATCCAGACCGTACCCTATTGCGCCGTACTGAAAGGCCGCAAGGGACTTAGCACGGAACTTAACCCGGACTATTGGCGAGACGGCACGGCCTACCTGATGGACGCAGAGAGAGAGGTATCTACGCCTACGCTGTTTGACCTTTGGGCTAACGGCGGCTTAGAGGAATACAAAGCCGCTGAAGCCAAGAAAACGAAGCGAACCAAAAAGGCTACTGCAAAATGAGAAAGATAGATATTAACCGCCGTTATAGGAGTTGCGCAATATATTGCGTAACGATAGGCCGTTTCAGAGACACAGCAATACAAGATGTTGGGTAACGGTTGGACGGTTGAGGTTATTAAGCACATACTTTCATTTTTACCCGATGAACTTAAAAAGTAATACGGATATGAGCAAGGAAATTTTTAGTCAGATGGTGAGCGCGTCGATGAACGCCGGATTTGTCAAAATCCTACAGGACAAATTAGCCGATGAAGAAAACCCGTTTGAAATGAGAATGAGACGGATAGTTAAAGGCATTTGGGAAGTGGAGATTTACACCGACAAAGAGCATTTGCCATATTTCAAGAACCTATTAAACAATCTGGTATGAGCGTACAGGAGTTAAGCCACGATTTCACTTTGGATATAGCCACGGCCCACAGCCGACTATCTAAGAAGTGGAAAAACAAAAAGTGGCAATGGAAAGACTTAGTTAAGCGTTGCAGCGAGACGAAGCGAACCGACGAAACGGTAGGCGAATACCTGAAAATGACAAAACAGGAGCAAGCCGACATTAAAGATGTTGGCGGCTTTGTTGGCGGGTATCTTTCAGGAGGTACACGCAAAACGCCTAACGTGATGTGGCGTAGTGTGGCCACGCTTGATATTGACTACGGCACGGTTAATGTGTGGGATGATTTCACAATGCAGTTTGACTTTGCCGCTATGCTTTATAGCACCCATAAGCACACCCCGGAGAAACCGCGCTTACGTCTGGTTTTCCCGTTGAGCCGAAACGTAAAGCCTAACGAGTATGAGCCACTTTGCCGTAAGATTGCCTACGCTTTGGGTATAGACCTATTCGACATAACTACGTATCAGTTACCCCGGCTTTTCTATTGGCCGAGTACGAGCCGGGACGGTGAGTTTGTTTTTGAGGTGCAGGACGGCCCCGCTTGTGACGTGGACGCGATACTTAGCACCTACGTAAACCCGCAGGACGTTAGCGAATGGCCGATGGGTAGCCGTGAGACCGAAGCCGTAGCCCACGAACTACGCAAGGCAGGCGACCCGTTGGAAAAGCCCGGACTTATCGGGGCATTTTGCAGGGCGTACACCATTGAAGATGCTATAGATACTTTCCTTACCGATGCTTACGTAAAGACCGCCAACGATGGCCGATACACCTACAAGATGGGCAGCGTAGCCGGTGGCCTGGTATGCTACGAGGGGAAATTTGCCTATAGTCACCATGAGACAGACCCGGCAAGTATGCAGCTTTGCAACGCTTTCGACCTTTGCCGAATACACCTGTTTGGCGTACACGACGAGGGTAGCCGCGTAACGGATATTACCCGTTTGCCGTCGTACCTGAAAATGCAGGATTTCGCGGCCAAAGATAAGACCGTGCGCGTTTTGCTGACAAAGGAACGCAGGGCAGACGCGGAAAGCGACTTTGCCGACGTGGATTTGGACGGCGACGGCGAGACACCCGCAGAGGCTAACACGGATTGGATGGCCGATTTGGAGTACGACCGCAAAGGGGCCATTAAGTCAACGGCCAAAAACATTATCTGTATATTGGAGAATGACCCCGGACTATCAGGGCATCTTTGGCACGACCTGTTTAGCGGCTTTGATTTGGTTAAGGGCGGTTTGCCGTGGGATAGGAAAGCGACCCAATGGGGAAACCGCGACGATGCTAACTTACGCATATACCTTGATGAAACCTACGGCGTAACCGGAAAGGATAAGATTAAGGATGCAAAAGACGCGGTACTGACACGCCACAAATTGCACCCGATACGTGAGTACCTAAACGGCTTAGTGTGGGATGGAACGCCCCGGCTTGACACCCTGATTATAGACTACTTAGGCGTAGAAGATACGGCACTTAACCGGGCAATGACACGTAAGCACTTTGTCGCAGCCGTAGCCCGCGTAATGAATCCCGGTTGCAAGTACGACTATTGCCTGATTGTGACCGGGGCCGAGGGCATAGGCAAATCTACCCTCTTTAGTGTGATGGGTGGCGAATGGTTTAACGACAGCCTGGTAACGATGGAGGGCAAAAGCGGAATGGAGCAAGCCCGTGGAGGTTGGGTTATAGAGTTGCCCGAATTAGGCAGCATCAAACGAAGCGACGTTGAGCAGGTGAAAGCCTACATTAGCCGACAGGATGATACCTACCGCCCGGCCTACGGTACGGTGACGGAAAAGCACCCGCGCCAATGCGTTTTTTGCGGCACGACCAACGAAACGTATTTCCTGAAAGGCGACACGGGAAACCGCCGCTTTTGGGTAATGGCCGCTGATGCTGACAGGCGTAAGCATACCGACGTAAAAGCAGACTTGACGGCAGAGCGTAACCAAATGTGGGCCGAGGCCGTAGAGCGTTGGAAAGAGGGCGAAACCCTGTATTTGCCTAACGACCTTGAAACAGAGGCAAGGCAGAGGCAAGCCGAGTATAACGACGAAGCCGACGACCCAATTAAAGATATGCTAATAGCATATCTCGACATGAAGTTACCGGGAGAGTGGCCGACGTGGGATTTGAAACGCCGACGCGCATATATCACAGACCCCGACCCGTTAGACCAGACAGGCACGGAAGAGCGTACAAGGGTATGTGCAGCGGAGTTTATTTGTGAGCGTTTGGGCCGTGACATGGGCGATAAGGAATACAAATACTTAGCCCGTAAGGTTGGCCGCATGATGGACGATTTACCCGGTTGGGAGCGCATGGGAGTATCAAGACACGCGCAAGCAATCTACGGCGTACAAAAGTCGTTTAGGCGGGTACTCAACATCGAAGAAAACGACGATGATATATGAGTAAACCAAAAGGCGTAAACGGAACGGTTACAAAAAAGGTTTGGTTTACATTTTCCTGTAAACGTAACCAAACGAAAAAATTTGGTTTACACCGTTCAGTTTACAGCCAAAGGCCGATAAACAAAGGGAAAATAAAGAATGTAAACTAAGTAAACTAAGAGTATATAAAAGAGTTTGTAATAATAGAATAAAACGGGAATAAGAGAACTAACGCGAGCGCGTGCGCGAGACGAAACTATATTTACGTATAATGTTAGAGCGTTGCGGTTACAAGTTACACCCGGTTAAAATTGAAGATATGAAACAGAGCATAAAGAACATAGTAGAACACGCCGAAGTTTCGGAAAAGGAGATAGAGAAATATTTGTGCAAGCGAATGAAAGAAATTGGTTTGCCTTGCATAAAGTATTCAAACGCCAATGAAACGGGCTACCCTGATAGGCTGATAGTCCTACCGGCAAGTCAATGTATGTGGGTAGAACTGAAAAGCAAGGGCCGCAAGCCCAGCAAGGTACAGCAAATCAGGATTGCCGAACTAAAGAAACAGAAGCACGTCGTTTGGGTGATAGACAATAAGCCGTTAGTCGATGAACTGACAGAGGCCCTAACGAAATGGTTAGCCGATAACAAAGAAGAGTTTGAGGCATACGAGACAAACAAAATACAAACCCAAAATTAGAGTTATGATTTTCAAACCCTACGAGTATCAGCAAACAGCAATAAGATGGATTTTGAAGAATCCACGTTGCGGCCTTTTCCTTGATATGGGATTAGGTAAGACGGTTAGCACCCTGACAGCCGTACAACAACTAATGGACGATTGCGAGGTAAGCCGTACCTTAGTAGTGGCCCCGAAGAAAGTAGCCGAAACCACCTGGACTACGGAGGCCGAGAAGTGGGAGCACCTGAAAGCCCTACGGGTTGTTAAGGTGATGGGTACGGAGAAACAACGCAAATTGGCGTTGGCATCCAAGGCAGACGTTTACGTTATCGGCAGGGATAGTTTCGTTTGGCTTGTTGGCCTCTACGGTGGAAACCTACCCTTTGACGTTCTGGTAATAGACGAACTAACGAGTTTCAAAAGCAGTAAGTCGAATCGGTTTAAGGCAATGCGCATGGCGACACCGACGGTTAGCCGCGTTATCGGACTGACAGGAACACCGGCCCCCAATGGCCTGATAGACCTTTGGGCGCAAATGTATTGTATAGACATGGGCGCAAGGTTGGGAAAGTCAGTAACTAAGTACCGGGAAACCTACTTTGAGACCTACCAAAGAAACAACATCGTAATACGTTGCGACGTGAAGAAAGGTTGCGACGAAATAATAAGAAGCAAGATTGCCGATATATGTTTGTCTATGCAAGCCAAAGACTATTTGCAGTTACCCGACTTACTGACACATACGGTTAAGGTGCAGCTTACGCCGTCAGTCATGGCCGCGTACACGAAGTTTGAAAAGGAAAAGGTTTTGGAGTTTCAGGAAGAACACACAGGCGAGGCCGCGAACATCTTAGCCAACAGCGCAGCGGGCCTTATGAACAAACTAAGTCAATTTGCCAACGGTGCAATATACGACGAAGATAGAAACGTGCATGAGGTACACGACGAGAAGTTAGACAGGTTGGCCGAGATTATAGAGGCCGCAAACGGTAACAGCGTTTTGGTATTCTACCAATTCAAACACGACATAGACCGCATAGCAAAGAAACTGAAAGGCTACCGCGTTAAGGTGTATCAGGGCGAAGCCGAGTTGAAAGAGTGGAACGCCGGAAAGATAGACGTACTATTAGCGCATCCGGCATCTACGGCGTTTGGCCTGAATATGCAAGCCGGTGGCCACTATATAGTTTGGTACGGTACAGGTTGGAACTTAGAACTATACCAACAGGCTAACGCCCGCCTACACCGTCAGGGCCAGCAGTACCCGGTACAAGTCTATAAGTTGGTTTGCGCCAACACCGTAGACGAAAGAGCCGAAGCCGCGTTGGATAACAAGAAAGGCGTACAACAGAGTTTGTTAGACAGCCTTAACTACCTGTTACGAAAGCATGGTGCAATAACTGATTAACGATAAAGAGATATGGCAAAAGACAAAGACTATAAGCGACTAATCGGTACGGCCCGTTGGTTGAGGCTACGAAAGGCCAAACTAACGGCAAACCCTACGTGCGAGAGGTGCAAGGAAAACGGCATACTAAGACCCGCTACCGAGGTACACCACGTCGTACCCGTTGAAGATGGACTAACGGTTAGGGAGAAAGAAACCCTTATGTACGATTTCCACAATTTGCGGAGTTTGTGCCACGATTGCCACGTATTGACCCATACCGAAATGGGCCGTAGTGGTAAGGCTTACGCCAAACGACACGCAAAGGAGCAGTTAGCCCGATTTGTCAAGAAATTTTCAGTATGTTTAATTTTGTTAAAAATGTTAAAGGGGGCGGGTGTTTTTTAACAGACGGGAGTAGGCGGTAAACCTCGCCCAAACCTTTCTCCATACGCGAGCCATCTTTTAGGCCGTTGGGGGGTAAGCCCGATTTACTTAGGTACGATTTTGATATGATACGGAAGAAAAGAAGAGATAGTAAAACCGACGTTTCGGTTATGGCCGTCGAAGAGATACAACTACAGGCGTTAGACTTTGGCGACGTTGGGTTAGAGTTGAAAGACCTTAACCTAAACTACTTTGACGTGAACGCCAAACAGAAGTATTCAGAGGAAACCCGGTATATGAAACCGAAAGTGTATGTTAAGCCCAAAGGGTTTTACGCCTACGACAACGCCCTGAAACTTGCAAAGGAATTACGCTTAGACTTTGGAGAGAGGGCCGACGTAGTGGTTAATGGCAGTTTCATATTTGGCGACTTTATAGAAGCCTACCTGTTGGCGCAAAAGGCAATCTGCAAACGCATGATAGTTTCTACTTTGTCGCTGTCTGAAAACAACGTCGATAGTTTTCATAACCTGATGGCGAAAGGTTGGATAGAGCAGTTAGACTTAGTGATTAGCCACTATTTCTATAGCCATGAGCGATACAAGTTAATACCCTACGTCTATAAACGCCTGGACTTAGACGATAAATTTCAAATGGCCGTTGCTTTCGTACATACTAAGGTTATCGCCTTTGAGACCAAAGGAGGCCGTAAGATAGTTATACACGGTAGCGCAAACTTACGCAGCAGCGGCAACGTAGAGGCTTTCACAATAGAGGAAAACCCGGAGTTGTTCGATTTCTACGTAGGCATCTACGACGGTATATTAGAACGGTATGCCACCGTTAATAAGGCTTCTACCCGCCGGGAGTTATGGCATGAGATAGGAGGCGGTAAGTTAAACAAAAAAAATCCGTAGAGCGTATGAGCAATCAAACAGGAAACGGCCACACGGGAAGCAACGGCAGCGGTACGGCAGCGTCCGACCGCTACGACGATATGCCGTGGGCCGACACTGGAGGCGGCGATTTGCCATTCTAAGAGCCTCACGCGCACGGGCGCATGAGCCGCCCGTGCTTAAAAAGGAAATTTTCAGCAAAAATAAAGGAATATGACGAAACGTAAGATGAACCCTAATAGTTTGGCGAATCTTGAAAAAGGGAAATTCAAGAAAGGCCAGATAACGAACCCCAAAGGCAGACCCCGAAACCGCGTACCTGAATACCGGGCAAAGTTAATGGGGCCTGATAAGGCAAAGGAATTTCAGGGAATCAGCCGCGACGAATATTATTCGTGGTACGAAACCCTGTTGGCAATGGACTTAGACGAACTGAAAGCCTTAGAGAGCGACACCGAAGTACCCATGTTTGTTAAGACCTACGCCCGCGCAATGGTAGCCGACATGAACGCCGGGCGCACTACGACGGTTGATAAGATGGTAGACCGCATTAACCGACGTTCAGAGCAGAACCGGGCAAAGGAGGGCGGCAGCGTCGATTTGGCTTACGATACCGGGGCAACGGAAACAACCGAGGCCATACAGAAGCGTATCAAGTGCAAAAAAGACTATATCGTTAAGTTGCTCAAAAAACAAGGCAAATATACGGTTGAATTGTCTATGCAGGCCACCGTTACGGCGCAGTTGATGGTACGTACAGAGATATTGGCAGAGGAAATATTTAGCGACGGCCATAAAGCCGTAAACGTGGAGATTTCTCGCGAGGGTAACAGCCGGGAGAGTATCAGCCCCAAGGAAAAACTATACCTGGCCCTGACCACCCAGACGCAAAGGGCGTTAAAGGCTTTAGGCATGAACACCGATAGCAAAGACCGGCCCAGCAGCGGCGACGATGAATTTAGTAAGTTTATGAAAGAATTTAGTAACGATAGCGACGATTGACTATGAAGAAAATATATATTAGTGGCCCCATGAGCCATTTAGAGAGAGAAGAGTATTTGGCACGTTTCGCAAAGGCCGAGATACTACTAAGCGAAAGAGGCTACCGGGTAGTAAATCCTACTAAGTTCCTGTTTTGCCGTTGGCCGTGGCTTTACAAGTTAGTTGGCTATAATGCCGCGTTGTGCTACGACCTTTGGCGGCTTTCGCGTTGTGAATACATCTACCTTTTGCCTGATTGGAAAGAGAGCCGGGGCGCAACCGTTGAAAGTTTCTTTGCATGGAAGATTGGCGTTTACCGCCTGACTGAAAAGGAGCGCAAAGAAATAGACCTGAAATTAGCCAAGTGGATAGACAAACGGGAATCTAAGCGAGTATGACAGAGGAAGAGAAGATAAGGAAACGGCAGCTTAAAGCCGACACAGCGGCAGAACTACAGGCTAACCGCGATAGTTACCTGACTAAGTACCGTTATGCGCTTTCAGATACCGACAAACGCCTTACAGAGTATGTAACGGCGGTAATCGACAACCCGGAGGCGCATAACCTGTACGAGTTATTGAAGATAAAGCGTTTTTTCCAAATGCTCGATAGATGGGATTGGAGGCCGAAGCGGGTAAAGAAGAAAATACGCCTGTACGAGAGTTTGAAGTTTAGCGGAACGTCAGGGCGCAGACGCTACCGCCTAACCACCGTGCAAGTCTTTCAGATGGCTAATATTTTCGGCTTTGCCCGGCCCGATGGCCGTAGGCTTATCCGGGTAGTCTATATTTTTGTACCGCGAAAGTTCAGTAAAACGACCTTTGCGGCGTTTTTGGCCGTTGACGATATGCTGTTTGGTGATTATAACGCGGAAGCCTACGTAGGGGCCAACGCCTACGACCAGGCGAAAAAATGCTTTAACGAGATACGCCTAATTATGTTCGACTTAGACCCCCGGCAAAAGCATTTCAAGATTAACCGCGAAACGGTGACGTTCAAAGACCACGCAAGGGAGAGTTTGGCGCAATGCCTTACGTCCAATGCACAGACCAAAGACGGCCTGTTTGCATCGTTGGCCATAATAGACGAATATTCACAGGCAAGAGACACGGCCAACAAGAGCGGCGCAGACCTAAAGAATACGCTTACATCGTCTATGGGGCCGCGTCGTAATCCGCTAACGGTGGTTATCACTACTGCAAGCGACGTGATAGACGGGCCTTGCTATAACGAACTGGAGGGCGTTAAAAAGGTGCTGGAGGGCGAGAGCGAAAACGACTATATGTTTGCCGACTTGTTTATGCCTGACGTTGACGATTGGGAGGGCGACCCGCAGACGTGGGCCAAGGTGCAGCCCCATTTAGGCGTAACCATTCAGTCCGACTACTACGAAATAGAGTGGGCCAACGCCCAACTATCAGCCGAAAATATGTTGGTTTTTCGTACCAAGTTGCTTAACATCTTTACCATCAACGAAGTTAAGACGTGGTTTAGCCTTGAAGATGCTACCGCCCTGATGGGCGACTTTGATATAGACCATGTAACCGGGCATCCTGAATGTGCCGTAGCCTTTGACCTATCCGTGCATGATGATTTCAGCGCAGTAACCTATACCGTCTACAGCAAGAAAACTAAGAAGTTCTACAGCCACACAGACTACTATTTTCCCATTGGCGCGTTAAAGGGGCATCCCAACGCAGAATTATATAAGATATGGCACGAGGCGGGCCACCTGATATTTACCAAGGGCAAGCGCATAGACGTTAGACGGATTGCCGACGATATACTACGGCGTACTAAGTTGGTTAAGATTATCCGTATAGGCTACGACGGCTACAAGGCAAAGGACTTAGTAAACATCTTAGCCACCGCCGGGGCCACCGGCGTACTGATACCCTACGGCCAGACTTATGGCAATTTCAATCTACCCGTAGAATCGTTTGAAATGCTTGCTTATGACGAACCGCCTAAGATTGTGTTTAACAACAACCCTATTAACGTCTATTGCCTGACTAATTGTGTGATAGACGAAGACAGGTTGGAAAACAAAAAGCCAATGAAGATTTCGCAGTACCGCAAAATAGACGGTACAATTACTATGCTTATGACGTTAGGGCAGCTTTATTCGTTTGAGAGGTGACAAACCGGGGCAGCGTTACCACAACGCCACCCCGGCCAACAAAAGAAGCATGAAAAAAGAGCATTTAATCGCCGTCGCCGTCAGTATTGGCGGTTTCGCCGTCCGGCTCGTAGTAGTTTCCGTCTCCGATATACTTGTCGGCCTCCTTGAATTTTGCATCGGCCTTGAGGTTGCGGGCGTAGAAACGCTTACCCAGATGCAGATTAAGGCGCACGGCCTTGATGTCGTCGGCGGTAAAGTCGGCAGACGAATTTTTGCCCGCTGTCTCCAGCCCGACGCGGAAGATACCCAAATCATCGAAGCGCACGGCCTTGCCCTCCAGCAGCATCTCGCGCAGGCAGACTTCCATCTCGATGAGTACGCCCCTGATGGTGCCCTCACTATAGACGCAGTGGTGCTTTGCCATGTGCTCTACGAACTCGTCGAACTCCATCAACTCATGCACGGCGCGACCGTACCACTTCCCATAGCAGGAAGACTTCATGTTAATGTTTTTGTACTTTTTGTAGTGAATCATAACGGTGTTAGTTTATTAGGGTTTTGTGGCACTATTGCCGATGCAAAGGTACGCCGGGAGATTGGCGGGAATCCCGCTTTTGCACCTTATGGCCTGTTATGGCTTGTTGTATGCCGTAACAAATCCTTTTGTCTCGCAGATTTTGAGTAACTTTGCACCCGATTACAGCGTATGGAGAATTTCAGAATCAGAGAATACGGACGAATGGAGTTGGCACAGATGTATTGCCACACCATCATGCCTGAATCCGCGTGGCGAAAGTTCAAGCGGTGGATGCAGCTTTACCCCGGCCTGATGCAGCGGCTTACCGCCATTGGCTACACCGACCACAGCCGCAGTTTCACGCCCGCCCAGGTACGTCTTATCGTCGAGGCTTTAGGAGAGCCGTAGGAAAATCATATAGGTTTTGCCCGGTAATCATATACATTTTCGTCCAAAACCTATATGATTTTGGCCGCTTTATTGTTAAATAGGTATAAGTAAGTAACTTTTTAAGGAAATTATTTGGATAATCTAAGTAAAATCCTTAATTTTGCACCCGAACATCAGAATCTTAGAATCAGTATGTGCACAGTAACGGAAGAAATGGTTTTGCGTGCTAACGACCGTTTGTCGCAGAACATGAAGAAAGGGTTGCACCGTCAGGCAGTTGTCGGTGAGGGTATCGTTATGCCTGTAAATGTGTTCGGTATGACCGTCTACCGTACAATGCCGATGGAAAGAGTTAATCAGATTTATGGCGAAGCCCGTAGAAAGGTGATGGCTGGCAATGGAAGTTTATAATCGAACAATATGTGCAGAATATCATTAGAGACAGTGAGAAGAGCCAACGAGCGCACTATCAGGCGTTTGTCAGCAGGCGGGAATTTACCCAGTCGGCGGTTGGGTGATGACATTGTCGTTTCCACCCGCTATAACGGTAAGATTTTCGAGCAGAGAATACCGATGGAGAAAATAAACAGGGCTTTTGCCCACGCACAGCGGATTGCAGACAGCAAATATGGCAAAAGACTATAATAACATATACAGGCTGTTGGTAAAAGACAAAAGCGATACGATAGGGCGTATCGCTTATTCGTTGTATAAGGAAGAGAAGATAGTTTGGATAAGAGCGTTCAGGGCTAAAGAGGGAAGAAAGCCGACAGACGATGAGGTGGAGAAACTGTTTCACGAGCCTCACCGCCAAAAGGATTGCTTAGACAGATACAGGCTACACGCTGAGAGCATCCTGCAGGAGTTTACCGACGCGGCATTGGAGGAAACCACTACACAGATAGAGGCCGAATGTTACGGGAAGATAGATGAAAGGTTGAATGTGGCGTTAGCGTCATTCTCAAATCAGTGGCCCCGGCAGGAAAGCCTTGTGGCCCGATATGGTCACGGCATAGCACAAAGCATTTTGGCCGCGATAATCCTTGCTGTTGTCATTTGGCTTTTGATTGCCGTAGTTGGCAAGTTCTCTATAGGCGACTTGCAAATAGAGTTCAAGAAGAAAGAACCGCAGACGGAGCAGGTGCAGAAACAGCCACAGAAGCATATACCAGAGTTCAGGCCCGCCCCAAAGCAGAATAACAGCAGCCGCCCCGAGTGAGGCGGCTGTTTGCGTTATTTGCGTACTGTCTTTCATCTTGCTTCACTTTATTTCATTTTTCGTTTGTACTTTGGTTATATTTTCGTATCTTTGCGGCATGAAAGCAAAGCAGTCAAAGTGGCCTGCCTTTGGTTGGCGGGAGGTAATTATTATCGTAGTGAGCGTAACCCTTAGTCAGATTGTACTGCACTTTATCCGATAAGCAGTCCGACAATGGCAGAGAGGGCGACACTGAGCACTACCAGGAGAATGTCGGCAAGCGTTTTCCTGATTTTCTCTTTGTGCTCATTATCTTCCGCGCCCTGATACCCGCCTTTGTCGTAGAAGTCACGCCCGGCGGCTGTCATGCGTAAGTTACGCGGCCACCCGTCCAGATATTTGTCGGCGACAAGCGAGGCCACGATGCCGAGTGTCCGATTGTCGGTAATCTGTATCGGCTTGTTACGGTAGGCCAGTTCCAGTATTTCGTCTTTCTGCTTTGCCGTATATTTGCCCTTTTTCTTCATAAATAGTGCCATTTCCGGGCAAAATTACAAAAAAATGGTATAAGTAAGTAACTTTTTCCCGAAAAAATTTGGTAGTTTTGGGTAAAAACCGTAATTTTGCGGCGTTCAACAATCAGATGGGCGGGCGATGAAGAGCCTGCCGGCACAGACGAGCAGGCTGTTTTTATGTCCTGACTTGCGGTAGCTACGTAACATAGATTACGGCTGTCTAACCCCGTGTGGAGCGTTAATGCGCCCACAGCCCATCTGAGGTGTTGAACGACGGGAAGTGGACAGCCGTATTTAATTTGTCCTGTTACGCCAAATACGTTCAATATTCAGATGGCGACACAGACTTTAGAAAATCCTGTCATTCAGGTCAGCGGCACGGCTACGGTAGAGCCGAGCGTTGAGGTGGCTAACCTTTGCGAAATAAAGGACGGCCAGGTAGTAACAACATCATTGCGCGTTGCGGAGATTTTCAGCAAGGAGCACAATCATGTTTTACGAGCAATCCGGGAGTTGGATTGCAGCGACGATTTCCGAGCGTCCAATTTTGGACAGTCGTTTAGAATCAGGCAGTTACCCAACGGAATGGGTGAACGCCAAGACCCCTACTATTTGATTACCCGCGACGGCTTTGTATTCCTTGTGATGGGCTTTACGGGCAAGACCGCCGCGAAGTTCAAGGAGGCGTATATCAGAGCCTTTAACGTGATGGAAGAGCGTTTGCGCCGTATGCAGAGCAGCCCGCAGTACACGATGGCCGATGCGCCCCGCCTGGTGCATGAGCATCTGGAGCGCATGGAGGCCGAGGAGCAGCCGATAGTGGAGAGCTACGGACAGCAGCGTGTCGTATCGACCGTGACGCTTGCACGGCTTACCGGGCGAAAGCATGAGAACATTTGCGCCAGCGTGCGCCGCATGTTCAAGCACACCCTACGACCCGCCCGTCTCTTCATCCGCACCGGGCGCACCGTGCGCCGTGGTTTCGGACGCGGCTACGACAGCGAGGGCGTGCAGTACCTTATCACGATTGAGGGTTTTCGCGTGATGTGTACCCATGCCGAGGGATTGAGTGAGGACGTGCAGAAACTCGTAATGTCGGAGTTCTACAAGGCCAAGGGCAAGAACCGTCCCGGACAGCCCAACCCCTCAACGCCCAAGATGCCGCCCACGCCACCCGACGAAGAGCCGACGGCCACCGCAGCGGGGCCGACGATGCCCAAGGACGCAGCCGACATGATGCGCCGGATGGTGCAGGCTATGGCCGCGCTGATGGGCGTAGATGTAAACGAGGTGTCTAACTTAATCAGCGGAGGGCGTAAGTGATGGAGAAAGATATGTTTGCAGGTGTGCAGCTCATGGCCGTAAAGCCGGAAGAGCAGAAGCGTGAGAAAGTAATTGTGATGCAGCAGAAGAAAGGCAATGTACCCGCCTACGACCCGCAGGCCCTGAAAGATGCACTGGAGGCACTACGCGACTTTGTGGCCTTTGACATGGCCGCAGAATTGAGTACCGAGGCGACCATAACGGCATGGCGGCTATCGTCGGAACTGATGCCGCTTGACTATCTGATACGCGAAGTTGAATTTAAGGAAGTGGAGGTGTTGGTATGAGACAGACGGTAATAGAAATCAGAGACCGCGACGGCGTTATGCCCTATAGCGCACAGACGCTTACCGATGCCGTCAGGGGAACGCGCGAGTATCTCCGCCACCTGCTGAGTACCTACCCCGCCGACATGCCGTTGGTGGACGCGCTGGAGCGCGACGAACAGTTGAGCCTACGCAGCACGGCCAAGGCCTTTGAGCCGCTCAACTGGCTGTTAGAGGATGCCGTTATTACCGACCGCATAGAGGAGAAAGGAGGTGAGGCATGATTACGACCACGCGCCCGGACGTTGACTATAAGGGCAACTACACACAGACGCAGGCCGCAAAGGCTTTGGGAGTTGACCGCCACACCGTAGCCCGCTACGTTAAGAAAGGTTTTCTGAAGTGCAAGGTACGGCGTTTCGACCAAAAGACCGTCATCCCCGGCAGCGAGATACTGAAGCTATGGGGTGGCATGTGCATATAGACTATCGTAAATAACCGTCAGGGCGGGAGCGCAGGCCAGCGGGCCGCGCCCCTGCCTTTATCGGGCAAATCGGAGAGGTTTTGCCCAGAATTGTCGTACCCGTGAGAAACAAAAAACTTAATAAACTCAAAATTGCGCCAAGGTTAGCCAACGTGCGCCACGATGCACCCTAACCGATTTTGAACGCCCGTAAAATAGGTGTATCTTTGCGGAAAACAACTTGCAAAGATGAGGTTCTTTCCAGGTATATTTGGCCGCAAGCACCAACGCGAGGCCGCGACTGACACCACACCGACACAGGCCGATACCGGCGCGAAAAACGTCGTGGAAACGTCTGTTGTCGGTGTTTCCACGTCGCTTATCCGAATCAAGGGCGACGATGCTTTGAAAGTCATGGCCTACAAACGCGCCTTGAACATCTTAGCCGGGAGCGTAGCCCGATTGCCGCTACGCTACATGAAGCAGAAAGATGGTATCTACGTGGACTTTGAGGCCAGCCCCTTGCACTACCTGTTAGGCACACAGCCGCAAAGCCGGTTATCTGCCTACTATTGGAAATATCAGTTAGTTTGGCAGGCTTTCCACGACGGCGACGCTTACGTATGGCCCCGTATCATTGACGGCGAGGTAGTGGAATTGGTGCTATTGAACCGCCACACTTGCAGTCTCGACGATACCAACGGCACGTACTACGTGAGCGACGAATATAACGGCGTTTACGGTACGTTCAAGGAAAGCGAGATACTGCATATATTCTTTAACAGCCACAACGGGCGCAGAGGTACGCCGCTTTGGAAAGAGGGCAACCGCGCCCTTAATATCATGGCCACCGGCGACAACGAGACCCTTAACCGCTTTGTCAACGGCGGCAACGTCAGGGGCTTTATTACCAACGACAAATCGGTAGTGGGCTTTGGCGAGTATGCCGACGAACAATTAGAGCAGTTGGCGCAGAGCGTAAGAGACGATTTCCGTAACGGCGTAGGCATTACGAGCCTACCCGGACAGGCGCAGTTTCAGCAACTTTCGCTATCGTCTACCGATATGCAGTTTTTGGAAACGCGCAAGTTTGCCGTATTGGAGATTTCCCGCCTTACGGGTGTACCGCCCATCTACCTGTTTGATATGGTAGGCGGTAACTACAAGATACCCGAACAGGCCGACACCGCTTTCCTGACACAGACACTTGACGGCATTTTGTTGGCTATAGAATCGGAGTTTAACCGCAAGTTGGTGAGCCGTTCAATGTGTTGCAAACGTACATTCAGTTTTGACCGCAAACGGTTATTCTCTATGGACTTGCTTTCAATGGCTAACTATGAAAGCAAGATGATACAAAACGGCACATTCAGCATTAACGACGTGCGCCGTATGGAGAATCAGCCACCCGTAGAGGGAGGCGATACTATCTACCTAAGTACGAACACCGCCGTAATGGGTAGCAGTAAGATGACAGGCGAGAAAGAAGATAATAACGATAATAACCAAAAATAGACAGGTATTGTTATGAAAGAAATTCAGAAAAGAACGTTGGTACTGCCTGTTTCCCTGCATTTGAGAGAGACAGGCGAGGGCGAAGCCGAAAGCCGCATATTGGAGGGCTACGCCATGAAGTTTGGCACGCGCTCTTTGCTTATCGGTTACTACTACCCGTTCTACGAGATATTAGAGCCGGGTTGCATTACCGAGGAAATGCTACGCGAACAGCGCATTTACTTTACGATGTTCCACGACCGCCAAGCCATATTGGGCCGGTGGGATAAGGGCGAGGGTACGCTGAAACTTACTATTGACGAAGTAGGCTTGAAAGTGGAGTGTGAGGCCCCGCACACCATCGACGGCGACAAGGCCGTAGAGTTGGCTAAACGCGGCGACCTTACCGAAATGTCGTTTATCTATTGGACTAACGAGGAAGATAGCGAGAATTGCGTTAGTTACGAAGAAACCGATGAAACAACCGAATGGGGCGCAAAGATTTACCTACGCCACGTAAAGAAGATAGAGGGCATTTGCGACGTGACTATAGCCGCCACGCCCGCCTACGAGGACACGGAGGTAAAAGCCCGTGAGCAGCAAGTCAGGGAGTTTATAGAGGCCAAGAAACCCGAAGAGCCTACCGCCGAGCAGATAGAGGCGCAGAAGCGCGAAAAAGCCGAGCGCGAAGCCCGCGCAAAGGAGGCCAAGGAACTACGCAACATTGCAAGAGAATTGAACTAATAGTATTAACCCATCAAACAGAGAAAATTATGAGTAAGCCAAAGTTTGATTACAAAAAGGCCAATGAGCGCAAGCGCGAGATTGGCAACCGCCTGAACGAGTTGGCTGAGAAACTCGAAAGTAAGGAGCAGCTGACCGAGCAGCAGCGCGAAGCCATTACTACGGAATCCCGCGAACTGAAAACGGAGTTGGAGGCTACCAATATGCGTATTGCCGCCGCCCTTGCAAATGAGGCCGCAGAGAAGCAGGGCCGCGAGGTGACTATGACCCGCAACGCCATGTTCCGCGAACTCTTGCAGGACATCCGCACCGGCAAGCGTCAGGAGCGCGAGATTACGCTGGGCGTAGTCAATGAGGGCGACACGAATAACATAGTCAGTGCCGAGGCAATGGAAACTATGGTGTTCGACCTGATGCCCCGCCTTTCTGAGGGCCTGATTTGGGATAAGGTAGGCATGAAAGTGCAGACCGGCGTAACCGGCAATCTGGTTTGGCCGTATGCCACCGACAACGTTAAGGTTGTTGAGGTTGGCGAGACCGTGCAACTGCAAGACCAGGACATCAATTTCGACAACGTGAAGGCCACCCCCGCCGAGGTAGGCGCAACCGTCAAAGTTTCGTTTGCCTCTATTGAGGACGCTACGTTTGACGTGCTGACTTTCGTGCAGGAGAGTTTCCGTTTGGCCATGCAGGATTTCTTGAACCACAAGACTTTCAGTCAGGCCACGTTTACGGGTATTAAAGGCCCGTACAGCGGAAAGACCAAGACCGCCGTTTTGGTAGGCAACTACCACAGCCTGTTAGAGGCCAAGGCCGAGTTGATTAACGCCGGTGTGAATATGGCTGGTTTCTGTTGGGTGCTTGATGCCAAGGCCGAGGCCCTGTTAAAGGCTACGCCCAAGGCAAAGGGCCAGGGCGGCTTTATCATCGAAAACGGCAAGTTGGACGGCGACCCGTATTTCGTAAGTCACTATATCCGCGAGAACTCCACCGCTACGGGTATGCTTGACGATATGTATATCGGTTTGGGCGTTTGGTCATACTTTGCCGCCAATCAGCATGGCAAGATACACATGACCGTTGACCCGTTCACGTTGGCCGACAAGGGCATGATGAAACTTACCCTGCGTACCCGCTGGAGCCTTACGACTTTACGCGGCCAGGCTTTTGCTTGCTACAAGTTGATTGAGGCCCCGTCAGGCGAAGCAGGCATTAACCTGAATCTCCACGCCAAGACGATTAAGGTTGGCGAGACCGTGCAGCTTGCCGCCGCCGTACTGCCTAAGACCGCAGCCGTAACTTACACGTCAGGCACGACCGCCAAGGCTACCGTGACCGCCGCCGGTTTGGTTGAGGGTAAGGCCGTAGGAAGTTCCGTGATTACTGCAAGTATCACCGTGGACGGTAAGACCTTTACCGACACTTGTACCGTGACCGTTGAGGCCGCAGAGTAAGCAACGGTAGTAACGTACAAAGTAAAGTCTTAGATTATGGCTAACGTAGTGAGTTTGGAACTATTTAAGCAGCACGTCAACGCGGACGATTTCACGGCAGACGATAAACTTTTGCAGCATTACTTAGATGCCGCAGAAAAGCACGTTATCCGTTATACCCACCGTACCCGTGAGGAATTGGACGAAATGGGCGGCGGGGCTTTCCCCGACGAACTGAAACAGGCCGTCTTACTCATTGGCGCACATTGGTATAACCAACGTGAGAGCGACGCACAGGCGCAGTTTCATAGTGTGCCAGACTCACTACAAGCCCTAATGAAACCCTTTAGAAAGTTGGTAAGATGATAGCCGGACGGATGAAGTACAAACTAACCCTGTTAGAGCCTACGACGGCCATTAACAGATTTGGCGAAGAGACCCCGACCTTTGCCGAAGTTAATACCGTACACGCGGAGCGCATCAAGCACAGCGGACAGCGCAGCGAGGAAGTAGGCGAGCATTTCCCCGACTACCGCGTTTCGTACAACGTCAGGAGCGCACACCCGGTTAAGGAGAATTGGCGCGTACAGGAGTTAGGCGGGTATCTCTATACCGTCGTAGCCATCGAACCCAACAAAGACAAAGGTTTTAAGACTTTGATTTGCGAGAGAGTGAACGAGTAACAACTAACCCCAATAAAAATTTCAAACTATGAAGTGTAAGATTTTGCTTTCAGCGTTGGCACTTATCTTTAGTGTTTCGCTTTGCGCCTGTACCGGGTGCAAGTCAGAGCCGCCCAAGGAAGAGGCGGTAGCAGTTGGCGGCATTGTGCTTGAAAACACCATCAGCACAGACCGCGAGTTTATGTTTGCCCACTATGCGACAAACTACGCCTGGTATGAAAGCCAGATAGTTTTGCAGGAGGCCGTAAATGCCGAGACGTGCGACGGCACGATAGCAAGCGTTGTAAACGTATTCAAGTTTACCGACGCGGAAGAGCAGCCGCAAATTATCCTATCTACCTACGAAGTTGGCAAGCCTCATGGAACACCGGCCCCGATACCTGATTTTTGGGTAGGTGACAGCCCGATTAACGACGACCCAATTAACCTTACTTTCCGGCAGGCGTTTGAACGACTTAGACAGGCTAATACAACCCTACCCGATAGTCGATGTTGCGTGCTACGAAAACCTGTATTGCCCGGCGACTTAGGATTACGCCCGCATTACATTTTCGGAAACCGCAAACGATGGGTTATAGTGGATGCCGTGACAGGCGACGTAACGAGCGGAAGCGACCCCGGTTAACAAGTAATAGCGAGTTATGGGAAGTCGGAATATTGATATTGACCAGTCATTCGGCAGCGTCTACAAGGCGTTAGACCTGAAAGCGCAGCGCAAGGCCATGCGCAGTGCCATGCGGCGCGAGAGCAACCGCCTTAGGAAAAAGGCCGTTGATAACTTACGGTCAAGCGGCATAGGCCCCGGCACAGGGCACAATCTTTCAAAGGGTATTCGCGCCCGCGTATATCCTGAGAAATACGGTGCAGGGTTTATGGTTACGGTGAAGCCCCACAAGGCCAACCGTAAGACCAGGCAGGGCGAAGCGTCCATGCACAGGAATCGTTTTTACGATGACCACAAGGGCGCAAGAGGCAAAACGCTGAAAGGTACAAAACGCGCGTTGCCTATTCTGGCCTGGGCCGAGGAGGGCACGGACTTGCGTAAGACCAAAACCAAGACCAAGGTATTCACCCGGAAGCGCAAAGGACACGCCACGGGCAGAATGCGACGTTATGGCTTTATGCGCAAGACTGACAACCAAGCCGAACAGACCGTAGAACAAAATCTGTTTCGCGACTTCCAGAATAATATCGAAAGAGCAGCAAGAAAACAAGGATTACTATAGATATGGCAAAGACATCGTTAAGTGCAGGTGCAGTCATTAGGGATATGCTGATGAAGAGCGAGGCAGTCATGCAGCGCACTAACAAGATATTCCCCATTGCCACCGATAAAGCCTTACTGCCTTACATACTCTACCGCCGTGCAGCGTTGGAGCACAACCCCACCAAGGCCGGACAGCCCGGAGCGGACACCGTGACAATAGAGGTGGTTTGCTACACGGCCAAGTATGCCGACGGCGTGGAACTGGCCGAGGCCGTGCGCGAAGCCCTGGACTACCGGCAGGGCGAATCGGACGGCCTGACGGTACGCAGCTGCATGTTGGCCGACAGCGAGGAGGGCTACGAGGACGATGCCTTTGTACAGCATTTGGACTTTATTGTTAAACTATAAAATAAGAGAAAGAATATGGCATTACCAACGACAGGCTACATCAACGGTAGCGACCTTTTACTCAGTGTTGGCGGCAAGGCCGTTGGCCATTGCACCAGCCACACCCTCACTTTCAACAGTGAGACCAAAGACCGTGCAGTGAAACCCGCTGCAAGTGCATCCTACTCTTCCGGCTTGTGGAAGGGCAAGGGCGTTACGGGCCTTAGTATCTCCATCAGCGCGGAGGGCTTGCGCTTCTACGGCGAGACCGAGAACGGATTTGACGAAATCGGCGCCAAGTGGGGCAAGGGCCAGGCTGTTGAGGTCAAGGCATTTCAGCGCGAGGGCGACGAGAACCCCTACGTCGTAGGAAACTTCATTATCGCGTCCATCGAGGAGACCAGCCCCGCACAGGACGATGCAACGTACTCCATCAGCCTGGAGAGCGACGGCGAGCCGTCGGTATATCCCGGCAAGGGCGTGTAAACTCTAACGGCTACTGACTATGAAGAAAGTAGAGATTACCGTAAACGGCGTGGCATACCCCTGTAGGCCGACTATGGGGGCTATGCTCCGTTTCAAGAAAGAGACGGGCAAGGAAGTGACGGAGATAGACACGGCAAGCCTCAGCGACCTTTGCACCTATCTTTGGTGTTGCATCGTGTCGGCATGTGCAGCCGAGAAAAAAGAGTTTGGTTTGTCGCTGATGGAGTTTGCCGACAGCCTCACACCCGGCGAGATGGACGAGTGGACGCAGAGCATCACTGAAGATGCAGAGGCGGGAGGCGAGGCCGACGGCGACGAAAAAAAAAGTTAGTCGGCATCTATGAGGTGTTAGGCTATGCTTTAGGGTGTATCCGGCTTACGTATGATGACTTTTGCCGATTGCTACCCGAAGAGTTTGAAGAAATTTGCAAAGCCTATTCGGCACAGAGCGAGGCCGAGGACAAAGGCGAGTGGGAGCGCATGAGGCTGTTAGCCGCTATCACCGTCCAGCCCCACGTCAAGGGCAAGGTGAACCCGCAGAAGCTGTTACCGCTACCGTGGGAGAAAATGCAGACCCCGAAGCGGGAAGCCGTCAGCAAGGAAGATAGCAAGGCGAGGTTTGAGGCACTTGTGAAGAGGTTGGAGAAGTGAAAGTTGCGTACTATGGCTGTATCTGCTGAGAGCCGTTGATAATGTCGCGTTTCCAACTTTCTTCAAGCCGATAGGCTACTACACAGAAAGAAACGAATGCTATCGGAGCACAGACAAGCGTAAGAAAACCGCTATAGATGCAGAATCCCACCGTCAGACCAAGGAATGACAGCAGGGCGGCGAGCACCCAAAGACCGTTATGTTTTCTTGACTTCATACGCAAAACTCTTTTATCCGCTGCAAAGATAAGAATAAAATCTGATATAAGTAAGTAACTGAGCGTTAAAAATGGCAAAAGAGATTAATTTTAAGGTACGTTTGACCGTAGACGGCAAGGAGCAACTTGTCACGGCCACATCTTCCGTAGCCGAATTGCGTAAGGTAATGGAGGATGCCAAGGGCAGTGCGGGGCAGTTCCGCGACAAACTACTGGCCTTTACCCAAAGTGTGCAGAAGATGCAGCAGGTGTCATCCGCTGTTTCGCAGATTGCGGGTACGCTCAACAGTGCCACAGCTGAAAGCCGTTCGTTCGGGGCCGCTATGAAAGCCGCCAACACGATGGCCGGAAAGGACGCGGAGGGATTTAAAGTGCTCAAAGGACAAGTGGCCGAACTTGCGGCAGACATTCCCATTGCCCGTGACGCTTTGGCCAACGGCTTATATCAGGTCATCAGTAACGGCGTACCCGAGGACAACTGGATTTCCTATTTGGAAGCGTCGGCAAAGTCGGCCATTGGCGGCATTGCCGATGTGGGCGAAGTGGTAAAGGTGACATCCACTATCATTAAGAACTACGGTTTGGAGTGGAGCGCGGCACAGGATATTCAGGATAAGATACAGTTGACTGCAAAGAACGGCGTGACATCGTTTGAGCAGTTGGCAGCAGCATTGCCCCGCGTTACCGCCAATGCCGCTACATTGGGCGTATCTATCGAGGAACTGATGGCCATTTTCTCTACGCTGACGGGCGTATCGGGTAACACGGCAGAGGTAAGCACACAGTTGGCGGGCGTATTCACGGCACTTGTGAAGCCGTCGAGCGAGGCCGCGAAGATGGCCCAGGCGATGGGCATAGAGTTCAACGCAGCCGCAATCAAGAGCGCGGGCGGTTTGCAGAACTTCCTGAAGAATCTGGATTTGAGCATCAAGAAGTACGCAGAGTCAAGCGGCATGTTGGAGCAGGAAGTGCAAAGCAAGCTGTTTGGCAGCGCCGAGAGCCTACGCGCCCTTATCCCGCTGATGGGAAATCTTAGCGGCAAGTTCGGTGAGAACATCGAGGCATTGAAGCAGTCAGCGGGTACAATAGACGCGGCCTATAACGATATGGCAAATACAGGAGCGGCAAGTTTGCAGAAGCTAAAAAACTACTGGAGCCAGTACACCGACCACATAGCATCGGTAGTAAGCCGTATTCTACCCGTACTTGATTTCAGCGCACAGGTGGGAGTGACCGCCACGTCTATACTTACACTGAGTAAACAGTTACACACCCTGAATGTTACCCTGAAATTGTCGCGCTTTGAGTTTGTGAGGTATATTGCCGCATACGCCCTTTTTGGTACGAACACCAAAAAGGCGGCAGCAGCCATGCACGTCATGTCGCAGTCATTCCGCAGCGCGCAGACGGCGGCGATAGCGGCAAAGGTTGCCTTTCGCGGACTGATGGCCGCTACGGGTATCGGCATTGCCGTAGTGGCACTGACTACCGTCATAGCCAAGTTGGCGGGCAGCTTTGACGATGCGGGAGCGTCAGCGAGGGATGCCGCCGACGGCATGGATGAGTTCGGCAAGGAAGCCGACAGCGTGAAACAGGCATACGACACAGCCCTGTCTTCTACCTATTCCGACCTGATGGGGCAGTTTGAGGGCTTGAAACAACAGTGGAAGTCGCTCAGTACGACCGCCGAGAAGATGGCCTGGATAAAGGCGCATCAATCGGCATTTGACGATTTGCGCATAAGCGTTAGCGACGTTACCGACGCTGAAAGCATATTCAACGGTAATACCGATGCCGTGGTAGAGGCGTTTACCCGCAGGGCCAAGGCAGCGGCAAGGATGGCACAACTTACGGAACTCTACCGTAAGCAGATTGCCCTGTCTGATGAATACGCGGCCACCTCAACGGCCATTCAGGACGATGCGAACAAGCAGGGCAGGCACGCCAAGGCGGGCGACGAGATAAAGGACGGCACCTACAGAAACAAGCGGTACGGACAGGTGAACCAGCGTACCGGGAAGTGGGAGTTTTCCAAGCAGGGCGCACAACTCTACAGCGGCACGGACGTAAAGGCAAGCCCGGTACTGAGAGCCGTAGAGCAGCGAATGGCGGCAAACGACGCTGAAATAAAGAAAGTAGAGGCGCAGTTTGCAGCCGAGAATGCCGAGGCCGAGAAGATACTGAAGCCGAGCCGGAAGCCCACGGCCACGACTGACCCCGGCAAGTCCAATAAGGACAAAAAGCAGAAAGTCACACCCGAACTGCCAGCGGGTGCAGTGAGCAGCACGGGGCAGGTGGACACGGCCAAGATAAAGACAGAGACGGACGCAAAGAACGTCATGGACTATCTGGCAAAGCTAAAGAGCGTGACCGAGGAGAAAGCGAAGATAGCCGTCATCGACACCCAGATTGCAGCCGTAGAACTACGTCAGGCAGAGATACAGCGACCCGCAGAACCGGAGCGGCTGACAGCCCTACAGGACATAGACCGCGAACTGAACTACCAGCGGACACTACGAAAGACGGCAGCGACAGAGGAGCAGACGCAGATAGACGCTACCATCAACCGATTAGAGACGCTGAAAACCCGCGTGGAGAACGCAGCCGTCATCAACATGCCCGATGAGGCTTTGCAGACCTACGACCAACTCAACATCAAACTGTCATACTACCGTGACCAACTGAGTACGTCGCTGACGGAAAACCGCCCTGCAATCCTGCAACATATCAAGGATTTGGAGGAGATAGAAAGCCGTTGGCAGCGTGCCGACAAGGCCGCAACGATTTCGCCCAAAGTGGAGGATGCGGGCACGCTGAAAGAGATAGACGCGGCCATATCGTTCTACACCGAGCAGCAGCAGACCGAGGATGCGGCACAGATACAGAAAACACAAGAGATAATCGACCGCCTCACACAGAAGAAACGCGCTATCCAGTTGGGCGTTGAACTGCCACAGATGCAGCGCGAGGTGGAGGAGATTAACGCGCTGACAGGCCGCGAGTACCGCCTGAAGATAAGGGCGATGGGCTTTGACGGCATCGTGGACAAGATACGCGAGGTTAACGCGCTGATGAAGAACCCCGACCTCACAGGCGGGCAGATGGCGCAACTTGAAGCCTTGCGCAAGAGCTATGCCAAGTGGGCCAAGGACGCGGTAAGGAGTTTCAGCACCTACCGCAAAGGATGGGACGGCGTGAAAGGCATAGGCGGCGGCATAGAGGGCATCACGAACGCCTTGGAGGGCAACGGCAATGCCTGGCAGACGCTGACGGGAATCGTTGACGGCTTCCTGCAAATCTACGACGGCATCAGCGGCATAGTGGAGTTGGTGAACATGCTGACAATGGCCACCAACCTACAGACCGGGGCCAAGGAGGCAGAGACAGCGGCCACGGCAGCGGGTACAGCCGCGACTATAGCCGACACGGCGGCAGTGGGATCCGACACGGCGGCAACGATGGCCAACACGGCAGCAAAGAGCGGCGAGGCGATAACGAACGCCACGAACGAGGGCGCAAAGATGCCTTTCCCGCTGAACCTCGTAGCCATTGCCGCAGGCGTGGCCGCAGTATTGGCGGCACTGGCTATGGCAAGCGGTTTCGCAACGGGTGGCGTGGTAGGCGGCAACAGTCCCACGGGCGACAAACTATTTGCCCGCGTGAACAGCGGCGAGATAATACTGAACAAGCGGCAGCAGTTACGGCTGTTGCAGATGCTCAACGGGCAGCGCGGCCTGTCAATGCCCAGTTTCAAGACACCCGACATGCCGAACGTTGACTTTAAGTTTGACACTAACATGCTACAGCCCGCAGCGGCCGGCATGAGCGGCCTTGTACGCTTTGAGATAGACGGCAGGAAGTTAGTGGGCGTAATGGCCAACGAAACGAGAGTGAGCAGCAAGAGCGGTAAAAAGACGAACATCAAAATCGGATAGGATATGTATTTGAGCGGTAGGTTTTACGACCAGAAGAGCCGTCTTGTTACGGTGATGATTTCCACGACGGGCGACGGCGGCAGCATCGAGATAGGCAGCGACGCAAGCGGTGTGTATTTCGCCGATGACCCCGTGGAGATTACGAGCGAGGTAAACGACACGTTCGACCATCTTCTGAGGCATTCGGCAACTATCCGGCTACTGACGCGCTCATTCCTGCCGGGATTGTTCTGCACCGATTGCCGTAATGCCGTGGTGAACATCTACCGTCAGGGCACTTGCATCTTTGCGGGCTTCATAGAGCCTCAGACCTATTCGCAGCCGTACAACGACGTACTGGACGAACTGGAGTTGAACTGCATCGACGCGCTTTCAGCCTTGCAGTTCGCCAAGTACCAGAACGTAGGCACGGCGGGAGCGGACTACACGGTTATCAAGAGTTCGGCAGGGCAAAGGACTTTCGGGGCCATTATCAAGGATATGATAGACGCTATTACTGTCAACCTTGACGTAACCTATACGAACAGTGTGCAAATACTCTACGACTGTAGCCGTGCAAAGGACAACACCACGGCCAGCCGCTATCAGATATTCAACCAGGTATCTATCTCCGAACTGCTGTTTTTGGGCGACGATGAAGATGACGTATGGCAGCAGGACAAGGTTTTGGAGGAGATATTGAAGTACCTGAACCTGCATATCGTGCAGCAGGGATTTAAGTTCTATATCTTCGCGTGGGAGACCGTCAAGGGCACAGAGCGCATTACGTGGAATGACTTTACCACGGGCGTTGCGACTGAGACCACAGACCGCAAGACGGTTACAATCGAACTGTCAAACGTGGCCGATACCGACACGCAGATTAGCATCGGTGAGGTGTTCAACCAGATAGCCGTCAGTTGCGACGTAAAGGAGATAGAGAACGTCATAGAAAGCCCCCTGAACGAAGACTATCTAACATCGCCCTACACATGGTATCAGAAGTACATGACAGAGTATTTCTGTTGGGGCGAGGGAAGAAGCGCGTATCATGCTTTCTATGCCATTACCCACGGACAACAGACGGACTACGACGCGGCGGTCATCGTGGACTGGTATCTACAGGTGATGCAGAGCAAGCTATGGAAGTTTCCCGACCCCAACGGCGGCGACCTGATAGAGAACTACTGCAAGGACGGCATATATCAGCAGCGGCTTCCAAACTCTTTCGCAAGCAGGATCGCAGCCGCTATCTTCTCTTTGGGCAAGATAGAGAAAAAGGCCAACAGGAGCGACAACAGCCCCACGTCGAGCGTGAGCATGTCGAACCACCTCATCGTGAGCATCAACGGTAACGAGAATGACAGCGCATCGGGTTGCTACCCGAACGAGACAGCCATCAAGTCGGCAATACCCGTGGCCGTCTACAGGGGCAACACGTCGGGCGGTGTGTATTCTCCCGCCGACGAATCGACAACTAACTACATCGTCATATCGGGCAAGGTGGTGCTGAACCCGATAATGGCAATGACAGACACCTACAAGCGACTGCACGACCGTCAGAGTTGGGGCGATGACTACTGGCATCACACCGTACCGAGCCGTAACAACGAGGACGGCAGATACTACACGCAGCAGCTTTGGCAAGCCTACACGCCGAGCAGCACGCCGACATGGGCCAACGGCGTAGACCACGGCCTCGTACCGTTCACCAACGAGGGGCCGCAACTCTACGAGTACAACTATAGCGCAGTCGGTGACGGCACAGACAGGATTTCCAAGGTTTCGGTACTGGCCTGTATGCTTATCATAGGTGACAAGTGCGTAGTGGAGACGGGCACGCAGGGGCAGACAAGCGACTTCAGGTGGAAACCATACAAGACCCGTGAGCAGTGCGCATCGGATGATGAATATTATCAGCAGTGCTTCTATATCGGCTTCGACCCGAAGATAGGCGACAAGATAATAGGCACGGAATACGACATGCAGAACAACGTGAACTACACGATGGGCATTGACGCAAAGGGAATAGCGATACCTATCAAGCAGTCGGACAACGTGAGCGGCACGGTGCAGTTCATGGTATTAGGGCCGGTTAATGCGCTGTGGGATGACATTACCCGCCGTCACCCAACGTTTTTCCGTAGCACTAAGTGGACAACGAACAGCGTGCCCCTGTTGGCACACATCAGCAACATACAGGTAAAGGACTTTGAAATAAAGGTGTATAGCGACAACGGACTGACGAACAACACGGGCGACAGCGACCTGGTGTATATGTCGGACACGGGCGAGGCGCACACCAACCGCAAGGACGATATAGAGTTCAAGATAAATTCGGCGCTGACTACCGACGAATGCCGACAGTTGGGCGTGACAAACACGGTGAAGATGTCAACGCCGATGGCGGGCACGGGGGCTTTGCTCAGTATATACGACTATATCCGCAAGGTGCAGGAAAAGCCCGAACGCCTCTACGTTGACAGCTACTACGACGAATACCACTTACCGAGGGTGTCGATGACACAGAAACTGGCCGACACGGCGGCAGATGTCGGCATATTCCTGCACTACTACCATCCGGCAATAGACAAGGAGTTCTTTGCGGTGGGCATCAGCCGCAATCTTGCAGGGGCCTACGCCGAACTTAATCTGAAGGAGGTAGGCGAGGACTGGGGCCTTGTGGACGTTAAGATTATCGGCAAGTCTAAGGCCATAGAGATAGGCGACGGCGCATATAAGGCACTGATAGAGAAGTTCAACAAGGAACTGGAGAAACTGAAAGGCAACCTGCAATACGTGGAGTATGCCGAATGGTCAGCAAACGTCATGTACTACTGCGAGGCGTACAACAGCGCGACAGGCGTATTTGAGACATCGTATGTGTGGAACAGGGGCAAGAAGTGGATGTGCCTAAAGACGCTTACGACCCAAGAGCCGAAGTTCGGTTGCACCGACTGGCAGGTAGTAGAGGGCGACACTAAGTTCTATCTGGACTTCACGGAGGACTACCAACTGTACGACCCCGACAACTTCAACGGCACGCTGACCATCGAAGCCAAGTGGGGCACGGAGGACGTGACGGACATCATAGAGCAGGGCGACATCGTATGGGAGCGTGAGTCAAAGGACAAGGACGGCATCGTGCGTGAACTGTCGGATGAGGCATGGAACATCAGGCACGACACGGACAACTGGCCCACGGAGCGCAAGCAGCTCGTAATGGTGCATTCAGATTTGGACGCAGGAAGTACGGGCTTCCCATCTTCCGTCAAGTTCCGGGCAACGGCCACGTTGAGGGACGGAGTGGATGAAATGACAGAGAGTGTGGAAATAGAGTATTAACGATAATGATGATTGACTATGAAGATTAAAAGATTTGATTTCAATTTTCGACCGCTGCAAGTAGACATAAGTTTTACTACGTCGGGAAGCATACCCAACAGGCAGAACTACGACGCGGCAACGGGAGAGTACACGCCCGATTTCACGCTTACGCCGCTTATTATCCAGCCCGAAGTCAGCGTAATAGACAAAGACGAAGTGCTACAGGCCGGGCGCGTAAACCAAAGTTTGACTAATATAGCATGGTACGAGATTGACAACGGTACGCGCACCCTGATTGCAGCCGCTAACGAAAACTACGAAATGACTACGAGCGGCAGCAACGCCGGGCGTATCAAGGTAAAGCGCAACGCCGCCGTAAACACCGTGCTTACGTTGGAGTTTAACGCGCAGTACGTAGACCCCCGTACTAATCAGATACACACAATACAAAAAACCTATCCCGTCTATTGCGATAACGCGACGGTTGGTTTTCCTGAATTGTTCTTAGATGCAGCCGACCAAACCCTGTATAACCCGCTTGTGCATGAAGATACGCAGGTAGTGAAAGCGAGCCTGAAATTAGGCGGTAACGAGGTATTGGCAGCGCGTCGTATCTTTGTATGGGAAAAGTACCGTAGTGATGGCTCATGGTCACAGGTAGGCACGGACGAAACTTTGGACTACGACGTTACCGTAGCAAACGACGGTTTGAGCGTTACCGTAGACCGTAGCAAGATGGGCAGCGAGTTGTACCTACGTTGCAGGGCCAAATACGACGTTTACGGCGACCCGGCAAGCGTTACCCTGACAGACGGTAGCCCCTCAAAGGTTATTTCGTTTATCCGTAGAATCCCGAAATTTGAGTTTGATATTGCGGGCGTACCTACCAATATACCCGAAATAGTTTCGATTGCGCCCAACGCCTCAATATGGGATGTAAACGGCCCCATTGACAACCCCGAAAGGGAACTATTGCCGCTTTGGTACGTTGCTACCAACAAGGCATCGGGCAGCTTATCGTACACGCAGGTAGGACACGGCGTAAGCCCTGTTTTGCCTACCAAGGCTATGAGCCAGCAGTACGGCGCAGTATTCGGCTTAGACGTTAAGGATTGCGGCCCTACGTGCGCTATGGAAGATAGCGACGGAAAGGTATTTACCGACAGCGACGGAAAAATATTATTATTCAAATAACATTAAAACTTTCGATTATGGCACGTTACATTAAAGCAAATCCAAAAGTGGTTAGTTATCTGCATTTGGAAAACGACAGAAACAAGTTAAAGGATGGCAACTATATTCTTTGGTTGCAAGACATGATGGCCTTTGGCCCGCTACCGCGTTTGGCCGACACCCTACAGCGTATCGGTGCTATTGCGCTTTTGCCCCACGAAGCCCGCGAAGAGCAGTACGGTATAACCACGCGCCCGCTACCTGTAGCCACCGACCCGGAATTTATCATAGAAGAGCCGGAGGCCGAAACCGAGACACCCGCCGGGGAATCAGGCGACGGCAACGGTGAGACAGAGACCCCGACAGGCGGCGAGGGTACAGGCGAGAGCGAGACACCCGCAGAGGAACCAGGCGAGGGTACAGGCGAAACCGAAACGCCCGTAGAGACACCCGCCGAGGAAACCGAAACGCCCGTAGAGACACCCGCCGAGGAAACGGAAACGCCTACCAACGGCGAAACCGAGACACCGGCCAACGGCGACCAACCCGGAGAGGGTGAAACGGAAACGCCTACCAACGGCGAGACCGAAACCCCCGGAGAGGAAACCGAGGAATCTAACGAGGAAACGGAAAGCATCGACAGCGGCGACGTTGGCGACGTAGAAGATGTGTTAAACCCTAACAATGAGGAGGAATAAACTATGAGTAGCGCGTCAACAACCAGAACTATTAAGTTCATAAGCAAAGCCGGTACGTACATGGCTACTATCATGTGCCCGGACGGTGATTTGTTCCAGTATTGGGATGGCACAGGGGCAGACCAAACCGTTTTCCCCAACTTTGCCACGATGCAACCTAAGTTGAATTTCATTTGCACGTCGAGCCGCGTAGCCGAGGGTATAGCAACTATAGCCTCTATGCGCTACTATTTCGGCGGCACGGAGATTACGTTTAACGCAAGCGGCTATAGTACCGGCCTGTTTGGTGACGGCACGGCCAACGGCAGTTACTTTAAGAAGTACGCCGCCGACGGTAGTACGAATCTGTACCCCGGTTTGCAGATATTGAAGAATATCGCAGCCCTTGCAAGTTACCTACCCGTTACTATCAAGATGGTAGCCACTATCTACTACGGTACACAGGAGGATAGCATTTCAGCCGACTACACTATACCCATTCAGCAAAAGGCGCAGTTTGCCGGTAAGGTTACTATCGTTGCGGGCGATAACAAGAGTTTCGTTATTAGCAGTAAGGGCGACAGTTGTATTTTGCAGGCTAAAGCCTACAGCAACGAGGGCGCGTTATCCGTTGGCCTTACCTACAAGTGGGAGCAGTTCGACCCGACAGCCGCCGGAAACGTGGACGGTTGGAAGTTGTTAGGCAGTTCGGATAACGAGGGCTTTGGCAATTCCGCAACCCTTACCGTAACGGAAAGCATGATAGACACCTACGGCGAGTTCAGGCTAACCGTTAAACGTAACGGCTCATTCTACGGTATGGACGTGCAGGGCGTTGTCGATAAGTCAGACCCTTACGACATTGACCCGCACCCCAGCCCCGAAGATGAAACGATAGACGAAGATACGAGCAGCAGCCGCGACCATGTGACTTATACGCCTGTATTGGTTACGAGAGGCGGCACAGCCGTTTCGCCTAACCCCCTCTACTATTTCTTAGTGAGAGACGCGGCGGGCGTTGTGTTGAACAAGTACAGAGACGGTAACGCCGCCGTAAACGGTAGCGACCCAATGGAACTTTCAACTAACGCGATGGCATCGTACACCGTTACCCGTGAGCAATGCCAAGCCGGAGGCGGTGATATTTCAATAACCATTCAGGCAGCAAGTTAAAAAATCGTTTAGCACTATGGGAGTAGCAGTAACACGAGTAGTTAAGTTTATCCGCAAAGGTACGGGAATTTCCCGTACCGATGTGGAGTACGCAGATAGTACGAGTAATTCCGTAGCCCCTGCGTCGGGATGGACTACAAACGCCCCGGCATGGCAAAACGGGCATTACATTTGGCAGCGGGTAAGGTTTATCTATACCGACGGCACAGACGGTTATAGTAACCCGGTTTGTCTTTCAGGTGGTAAGGGTATTTCCAAGATTGAAGAATATTACCTTGCTACGTCGGCATCGTCAGGCGTAACAACGGCTACGCAGGGATGGACTAAGGCCGTTCAAAGTGTTACGGCTACTAACAAGTATCTTTGGAACTATGAAGTAGTGACCTATACCGATGGCACTACGACTACTACGACACCCGTAATAATAGGTACATACGGCGACAAAGGCGTAGGCATTACGTCTATAACGGAGCATTATTTGGCTACGTCTGCATCGTCAGGCGTTACGCGCTCTACGTCGGGATGGACTACGACCGTTCAGAGCGTTACGGCAACAAAGAAATACCTTTGGAACTATGAGACCGTAACCTATACAGACGGTAGTACAGCCGACACAGACCCCGTTATTATAGGTGTTTATGGTGACAAGGGCGATACCGGCAACGGTATTTCGTCGGTAGTCGAATACTACTTAGCGAGTTCGTCAAGTTCAGGCGTTACTACATCTACGACAGGATGGACTACAGACCCGACGGCAACAGCGGCCACAATGACCAAGACGAAAAAGTACCTTTGGAACTACGAGCGCATAAACTACACAGACGGTACGCACGTAGACACAACGCCCGCTATCATTGGCCGCTTTGGTGATACCGGCGTAGGCATTACGTCTATAACGGAGCATTATTTGGCTACGTCTGCATCGTCAGGCGTTACGCGCTCTACGTCGGGATGGACTACGACCGTTCAGAGCGTTACGGCAACAAAGAAATACCTTTGGAACTATGAGACCGTAACCTATACAGACGGTAGTACAGCCGACACAGACCCCGTTATTATAGGTGTTTATGGTGACAAGGGCGACCAAGGAGATACGGGCGACAGCGCACCAGCGGCCACCGCGTCGCCTGACAAAATAACTATCCCCTGTTACAATGGCGGCACGGTGAAAAGTCAGACGGTTAAGAGCGTTACGTTCTACTTAAAGGTGGGAACAAACGACGCAACCGTTACAAACGTAACAAGCGGTACGAAGCCAACAGGCGTTAGCGTCCAAGGCGTATATAATAACGCCGTTACTATTACCGTTGGCACAGATGCAACGGCAAGCGGCATGGCAAATGGCGTTACTTTTACGGTTACGGGAACATACGGCGGCAAAACGTATTCTGCTAAAGTTACCGTAGCCCTAATCGGTACTATCGAGGGGCCGCAAGGCAACCCAGGCAGTCCGGGAAGCCCCGGAAGTCCGGGAGGCCAAGGCAGCAGAGGCCCCGCGTTACGCGGCCCGCAGGATTGGAACGCGCTAACGGAAGATGGCACGGTAAGTTATCAATTCTACCAAGGTGCAGAGGGTGAGCCGTATTTGGATTTTGTCATTTATAACGGCTATTATTACGTTTGTAAGAAGTCGCACACCAATAAGAACTATTTGCCGACAAATACGACCTATTGGACGCTAACGGACAAAGTGGCTATGATTGCCGCAAGTGTTCTGTTTGCGGAGCATGGTTATTTTGGCGACGCTATTATTAGTGGCCAATGGCTTATTTCGGCTAACGGTACGATAGACGGTACGCTTTACACCAAGGGGCAAACGTATAATTCAGAATTAGCGTACAACCTGTTTAACGCTAATAGCCCAATGGGTAACGACATTTCCAAGTATAACAATACCGAAACGTCTACGCTATCAAGTAGCGCAACGTCTCTAAATAAGGCTACCGTATATCTGGAGGCGGGCAGGGTATATAAACTAACTTGCGTAGGCTATTCAAGTAACGCGAGTAACCCGTGCTATGTGCGATTGGTTAAGACTGATGATAGTAGCGTAATGGTAACGCCTGTAAACCTTAATAGCACATCGAGCGTTACGCGGTATGGTATGGCGCATATTACGCAGTCAGGTAACTACTATATTCAGTTGTACCACACATCTACCGGCGCGACAGGTACGGTAACGAGTTGTGAACTTGTAGAAAAGTGCTTTGCCCCGACCTACGCGCTAAATCTTATGTCAGGTAAGACGTATCAGCGCGACGGTGTATTTACCGGCTTTATCCGTAAGGGAAAGACGAAGATAACCACAAGCAATATTAACAACTATAAGCGCAGCGACATTGCAACGGCAACCGTATTGGACTTTGACAAATGCGGCTCTTTTATCGAATTGTCAACCGGCACGGCAAGTTATTTCTCTTTGCCCCTGTTAAGTTCCGCTATCGCAAACCGATACACAACCGCACAGAAAGACGATATACGCTCATTTATCGGTACTAAGTTATTGGTATATAACAATTCAGGCTCTAACTTATCGATAACGTATAAGTGGACTACATCGGGCGGCACGTATGGCTACACCCTGTATAACGGTAATTGCGTAGAATTAGAGTGCAAGATGGATAAAGACGATGGCGACAACGGCACGGAGGTAATCTATTGGGACATAATCAAAACAGCAGCACCCGTTTAATAATTTGAGAATATGAAAACAAAAGTAATCTTTAACGACACTATCCCGTTTAAGGGATTTATCGCTATGTGTTTGTGGCCGTTTATATTCGTCAGGAATAACGCGGCAAACCACTATAACACGGTGGCAAACAACCACGAACACATACACGCGGAGCAACAAAAGGAAATGCTTTTAGTTGGCATCGTATTAGCCGCTATCGGCTACGCCTTTGTCGGACTTTGGGCGTTGCTCTTTGTGCCTTTGTTCTTTTGGTGGTACGGTATCGAATACCTGTACCGGCTTTGTCAGTACCGCGACACCAAAAAGGCATACCGTAACATTTCGACAGAGCGGGAAGCCTACGCCAACGAAAAGGATTTAACCTACCTTACCAACCGTAGGCGTTTCGCATGGACTAAGTATTTACACATTTAATAACCCATTAAATTTTAAGTATTATGGCAGTTAAGCAAACAAAAAAATTGAATGACAGCAGCGTAACAGACGTTACGACCGTCAACAGCACCGACCGAATCCTTATGCGGGATAGCAGCGGTAAGTTAATCCCCATTTCGCTTGCAAACCTGAAAGCGGCATTGAATGGCGGCGTAGACCAAAACGTACAGATGGACGGCGTTTTCATTATGTACCATCGTAAACAAGACGATTACCCCGTAATGGTTAAGCCCCACAAGTGGCCAAGCCTACAGAGTGGCGGCGAAGTGGCCGACGGCGTAGCCATCGTAGAGGGTGGCAAAATCCTTATCGTTGCGCCTACTGAATCGTCTATGACATGGAGTAGCGCAGCCGTCAGCGGTGGCGGCGTAACCACGTCAGACCGCGTTACGGCTTTGAACGATTGGGCCGGTAAAGCAAACACGACGGCACAGATTACGCACGCCGAATGTAGTAGCAACGCCTACGCCCCCGGATATTGTGCGAACTACAGCCGCGTAAACGCCAACTCTAAGGGCCTGACAGCCGGTAAGTGGTGGCTACCATCTTTGGGCGAAATGATGATGATTTACGCCAATATGACAAAGATTAACTACGCGCTTTCGCTGATTAGCGGTGCAACGCAGTTGGCCGAAGCCGCTTATTGGACTTCTACCGAGTACAGCGCGACCATCGCCTGGAATCTGTACCTCAACCGCGGCTGCGCCCACAACACCACTAAGGCATCGAGCACGTTTCACGTTCGGCCCGTCTCAGCATTTATTGCTTAATTCTTACTCTTTAACCTTTAGTTCCCGGCGAGAGCCGGGAACATTACAACGAAATTTTCAAAAATGGCAGACAAACCAATTAAGTTAGTATCTACTACGCAACTATACTTAGATTGCAGGGCGTTACTCAATGAGATATTAGACGTTACGCCCAACTTTCCGCGTGACTATAAGTTTACTATCGGCGCAGAAATGCAAAGACTATCCGTTAGCCTGATAGAGTTAGACGCAGCGGCCTACATGGATAAGGCGGGCAGGGTACAAAACTTAATGAGTTTCAAAGCCAAATTCGAGACGCTTAAAACCCTAATCAGGGTAGCGGGCGAAAGACGTTGGATTAAGGGAATAGGGCGGCACGCACATATCATTGAACTGATGGACGCAATAGGAAAGCAAAGTACAGCGTGGAAAAACTCACTTACAAAAGCGAGTAAGCCGGAATCGGAAAGTTAAGACTAACCGAGAGTGCAAGTTTCCGTAATAAATGGGGCCTATACCGTCATTTACGGTTAAGAGCAAGTTAATAGGCCACAGATTGCGAGCCTACCGAGTACAGCGCGACCAACGCCTGGAATCTGAACCTCAACAACGGCAACGCCAACAACAACACTAAGGCATCGAACACGAATCACGTTCGGCCCGTCTCAGCACTTCTTACGGAAGCAGAAACGTAGTATATAAACATTGTCAGATATGGTAACGACTGATGGACTTTTAGAAGCGTATTACGATTGCCGACGGCGCAAACGCCGCACGGCAAGCGCGATAGTCTATGAAATGGACTACGAAACTAAACTTATCGCCTTACGCGATAGGATTAACAACCGCGTCTATCAGCCCGGAAAGTCTATTTGCTTTGTCGTAACGCGGCCCCGGTATCGTGAAGTGTTTGCCGCCTCCTTTGAAGATAGAATAGTACACCACTATATAGCCCTACGGTTAGAGCCGCTTTTTGAGTTGGTATTTAGCCCGCGTACTTTTAATTGCCGTAAGGAGAAAGGGCAGCTTTACGGTATCAATATTCTAAAGCAGGATATTAGGGATTGCAGCGAGAACTACACCCGGACTTGTTGGATTATGAAATTAGACCTACAGGGCTTTTTTATGAGCATCGACAAAGCCCTGTTGGCCGACCTGATAGACCGCTTTATTACCCAATACTATACCGGCAGCGACATAGACGATTTGCGCTACCTTTGCCGGATAGTCGTTTTGCATTGCCCCGAAAAGAATTGCGAGAGACACAGCCCGGCGCATTATTGGGATTACCTACCCGCCAATAAATCGCTATTCACTAACGGCGAGGGCAAAGGCGTTGCTATCGGCAACCTGTTTGCGCAACTATTCGCCAATTTCCTGTTAAACGAATTTGATTGGTTTTTGGAAGAAATAGGCATTAAGTATCATGGCCGATACGTAGATGATTTCTATTGCATACACCAAAGCAAAGCCGTATTACTTAACGCCGTGCCATTGATACGGGATAAGTTGGCCGAATTTGGCCTAACCCTGAATCCTAAGAAATTCTACTTTCAGCACTACACCAAGGGCGTAGAGTTTACCGGGGCAGTCGTAAAGCCCAAAACGTCGTATTGTTGCAACCGCACAATAACTAACTTTATTGCAGCCGTCAGGCGGTTAAACAACGCCAAGACCTTACGGCAGGTTGAGCACGCCGTTTGCTCTATAAATAGTTATTTGGGCTTGCTACGACACCACAACGAATACGGTATGCGTAAGAAAGTCTTAGGAATGATAGAGCGACACGCCTACGAATACATCTACATAAAAGGCCGCTATGAGATAGTGGCGTTAAAGAACAAATATAAGAAGAGAATACAGACATATAAAAGAATACGTGATGGCGATTATTGAAGTACAGCCCAAAGACCCGGTTACATTGCGCGTTGATGTAATAGACATGGGCCTTTTGCACCTGTTAGAAACCCGGTACGTGGTTTTGATTGAGCAACGCGATAACGACATAGTAATAGAACTATATAAGAAATGAGATAATGGACTATACAACAATACTTGAATTAGCGGCCACTATTAGCGGCACTATTGGCGGTTGGGAACTTATTAAGTATATGCTTAATATCCGTACCAACAAGCGTAAGGAGAGAGCCGAAGCCAACAAAGCAGAGGCCGAGGCCGACAAAGCAGAGGTCGAGGCCGACAACGCCGATTTTTCCCTTTTGCGCGAAACGATAGAGTTTTTGCAGCAGCAGTTAAAGGAAAAAGAGGAACGATTTGCAAATCAGACCGAGAGACTTAGAAAAGTTCAAGATGATTATTTCGAGGAAGTCAAGAAAAGCAATAGCCTTGAATTAGAATTACAGCGTTTTCGATGTGTGCGCCCTAAGTGCGCACAGAGAGAACCGCAAAACGGATATTAACCCCTAAAACGCAGATTATGGCTAAAGTAGAAAGCATTGTGCCTTTTATCCTGAAATGGGAAACCGGCACGACAGGGGCAACCCTGACAAACGAGCAGCTTTTTGAGAAAGCGAAGAAACGTGGATTTGCAAACGACCCCGACGATTTGGGAGGGGCTACGATGTGCGGCGTTACGTTGGCAACCTATACGGAATATTGCCGTAGGAAAGGCTACCCGAAACCATCCGTAGCAACCTTAAAGGCCATTAAGTACGCCGATTGGCTTGCAATCCTTAAAACGATGTTTTGGGATAGGTGGAAAGCCGACCAGATTACTAACGCCTCTATTGCCTTGATGCTTGTCGATTTCGTTTGGGCGAGCGGTAACTACGGGATAACCGTACCGCAAAAGGCTATAGGCGTGACAGCCGACGGCGTAGTAGGCCCCAAGACGTTAGCGGCCATTAACGCCCGCGACCCCCGCCAACTTTTCGACCTGTTGAAGAAAGAGCGTTTGGCCTACATTGAGCGCATTTGCAAAGCCCGGCCAAAGAACTATAAGTATCGTACCGGGTGGCTTAACCGTCTTAATGACATCAAATTTTCGGGCGTATGAGAAACGAGTATAACAGGTATTGGTATCACCAATTCAGACAAAACAATAGTAACGGTTGCAGTACGTATTTGTTCCTGATGGCCTTTGCCCTGTTTTGCCTGATGTTTGCCGGATGCAGAACAAAGAAAGTAGTTACCGATGAAAGTAGCACGGTATCACTTATCGACACAACTAAGACCGCAGCCGACAGCCTAACAGCGACCCACGACCTGACAGACACGACTAAAACAACGCAGACCGAAGAGGAAAGCGAGGTAGTAGAGTTTGTGGACGGTGGGGGTACTATCACCATCGACACGGCGGGCAACGTCACTTTGTCCGGGGTGAAGTCCTACAAAGGCAACCGTAAAACCGCCCGGCATGAAGAAAGAGGCGTTACCATAGCCAACGAAGTAAGCCAGGTGCATAACGAGCAAGCCAACGGCATTAAGGCCGACGAATCCAAGACGAGCCACGGAGAGAGCGAAACAAAGATAGAAAAGCCCGTTTGGTATCAGACCGTCTTAGCGAAGATTGGCGGGCTTTGTTGCATTACCGCTTTGCTTTGGGCTTTATTCCTATACCTGAAAAGAAAGTTTTAACGACGCATTACGTTTTCTGTAAATAGTGCTTTGCCCGCGTCAGTCCGGGAGGATAGAGGCGGGTTTATTTTGTGTAGACATATCAGAAATGACCGTAGAGCGCGTTTTGTCGCTTTGCCTTGCAACTATACCACCCAACGGCTAAAACGCCCTTAAAACGAATTTTTGGCAAAATTTTAACATTTCGCAACCTATACGTTAAGGTTTTCGCCTTTTCTTAACACGTAATCTATTACTTTGCGGTTGGCCGCGTCTACCTTATCCCGGTTATACTTGATATAGATACCCGTAACCTTTGCACCGTGCGAGTGGCCTAACGCTTCGCTGATAGTGTCCTTTGGTATATCCAATTCAGCCGCGTAGGTGGCCCACGAATAACGCGCCCAATACCACGAAAGTTTTTTGTCTATAGGTGTCATCTTTAGTTGGCCGTTCTTATGCTTTACGGGTTGGCCGTCTTTGCCAAGTTCAGGCACACCGATACGCGCCAGCGCATTGTCTAACGTACCGCCGTAGGCTTTTACGTTAGTGCAGCGGTCAAACATACTTAACAGGTGCTTTTTGCCTTTGTACCGTTCAAGTATTGCCGCCGCTTCCGGCTCAATCTTTATACTATATAGTTTGCCCGTCTTAGCCCGCCGGTATTCTATACGCCCATCTACTACGCTGTCATGGGTAAGCCCGGCCAAATCTGCCATATTGATACCGATTAGATAGAAAGAGAGTAGAAACAAATCGCGGTATTCGGTATAATGGTATCTGGTATCAAGTTCTATAAGTTGGCGCATCTTAGCCAACGGCAAAACACGCATACGGGTTTCTTCTGTCTTTACGCGGTAATGCCTGAATGGGTTGTTAGTCGTAACGTCATGGTCGAGGGCGTAGTTAATGGCCCGGCGCACTACCTTAACGTAGGCGGCACGGGTGTTTATAGACAAATCGGCCATCGAGGTATAAAAATCGTCTATCCATACCGGGGTAATTTGTTCGCAGTACAACTTAGAGCAATCGCCACAGAATTTATTAAGCCTGATAATAGCAGTTTTGGCTATGTACTTAGTGTTAGTCGCCCGGCCCTCCAAAGTCTTTTGTATGAGGTCGTAAAGAGACGGTACGCCAACGGTGGGCTTTTCAAGGTCAAGCCGCGTAAGCATTTCCTTAATTTGCGCCCGCGTAAGTTTACGCCATTGGCCGTTTTCCATGAGTTCCAAGATACGATTACCTACCATCGTCAGGAGCGTAACAAGTACGTCGTTTGTTTTCTTTGCACCTTTGCCCGTTACCCGCTTTGTCGTGCTATCCCAATCGTCAGCGGTTACGTAGATACCCGTACTAAGGTAGATGTTAG
The DNA here is from genome assembly GCA_946188155.1 of uncultured bacterium. Classification (GTDB taxonomy): domain Bacteria; phylum Bacteroidota; class Bacteroidia; order Bacteroidales; family Bacteroidaceae; genus Prevotella. The sequence goes on from CAMHUC010000001.1 coordinate 150,648, forward strand.
TACCATGCCCTACGACGATTTGCACCGGGTACGTGCCATCGTTCAAAGCCCGGCGGGTGTCAAGTCTCAAAGTTGATTTTGCCATATCTGATTTGCTGAAAATTTGCTGAATTATATACCAAAAAGTACCCTAAAGAGCCTTATTTTACCTAAAAATTAGGGTAGTTGAGAGAATGGGAAAATACGGAAAACGCCTGTAAATAAGGCTTTCGGGCTATTAGGCCGCGATTTCCTTGTAATAATCCCATAAATTAATCTTAATCTGTTGTATTAAAAATCTTTTCGTTGAAACTTTCCTAATGCACCGTAGACAACCTTGGCCACCTGCGGCTTGGTGTCCTCCTCCTTCATACCGTGGGCGATGCGCCCATATATATAAGGTACTTCGAGGCCCTTGATACAGTAGTGGGTGATGTCGGCCACCAGGTCTACATTGTCGATATCGAACTCACCGTCAGCCTTGCCTTCCGTGTATACTTTACGGAAGAGCTCTATCTCGGCATCGTCGAAGTGCTTGCGCACCTTCTCCACCATCCAGATGTTACGGAAGAACTCGGCGCGCAGGTTGCCGTTCCTGACCACCGTCTCGCGGATCATGCTCAGATGGGTGTAGATCAGCTCGATAATCTTGTCCTGAGGGCGAATCTTGCGGGCTGCCACCTCGTCGAGCTTGTCGCTCAGGCGTTCCAGCTCGCCCTCGATGACGGCATAGTAAATCTCCTCCTTCGACTTGAAGTAGGTATAGAGCGTGCGTCGCCCTTTGCCCGACTGCTGGGCGATGTCGTTCATCGTGGTGTTCTCCAGACCGTTCTTGGCAAACAGCTGGCGGGCCACGTCTACGAGTTTCTGTCTTGTCTTTGATATGGACATATCTGCTTCCTCATTGGTTAATGTAAAATTGCACACGACTATTGCAGTGTGCAAAATTACGCTTTTCTTTTTGATTACGCAAGAAAAAGGGATGATATTTTTACGCCTGACGGAAAAAAACAAAAAAAATGCATAATTATTTGCACAATTCAAAAATTCTTAGTACCTTTGCACCCGATTTCAGAGAGGCACGCCTCTTGAAGCAATGGTTTTATATCGCGGAGTGGAGCAGTTGGTAGCTCGCCAGGCTCATAACCTGGAGGTCGCACGTTCGAATCCTGCCTCCGCAACTTTTGAAGGGCAAGCGGCTGATTGTCAGCACGTTGCCCTTCTTTCGTTCGCATGCTGCGGACACAAGTCAGACAGTAAAAAGGGGCAAAGGACACGAAAAGCCCCGTCCTATTTGGGACGGGGCACTCTCATTGCGCGTTGAGCGTGTCTTAAGCAAACAACTGGCCGACTATGCGGCTGCAGTAGAGAGTTTGGTGCCAAGGTCGGCGAGTGCGGCCTTGAATGTCTTGATTTCCGACTACTTTTGCAGACGAAACATCAAATACGACTTATATATGACACAAGAATATGCAAGGGCTACAGTAGCAATGCCCGTAAACGAAGAGAAACAGCCCGTCCGTCAAGAACTGGCTTACGAGATAGAGAACCGTGACATCAACGATGAATTTACCGTGAAGTTCTGACCTATGGCAAAGACAAGCGAAACTTACCAGATAACCGCCGACATTCAGTGGCAGGATGCCGGTGATGGAATAGTCCGCCAGATCATGGGCTACGATCAGCACCTGATGATGGTGAAAGTGAAGTTCCTGCAAGGAGCAGTCGGCACCCTTCATCAGCATCCCCACACCCAAAGTACCTATGTGGCCAGCGGTTGCTTTGAAGTGACCATCGGTGACAAGAAACAGGTTCTCAAGGCTGGCGATGGCTATTATGTGGCTCCCAACCTGCCGCACGGCTGCGTCTGCTTAGAGGCTGGCATCCTCATAGATACCTTCAGCCCGATGCGTGAGGACTTTCTGAAATAAGTGATTATACCTCATTTCTCATTTTCACAGCTTGATCCTCCTCCAAACCCACCGTGGGATTCTTCGCCAAAGGACAGTCAGGATGCGGTATTTCCAATCGATGATGCGGATATGCCGGCGGTGGTTGATGGCACTGACTATCTCCCGTGCCACTTTCTCAGGACGCAACATCAGCGGATAGTGGAAGTCCCCACTCAGCAAAGCAGTATCTACGAATCCTGGCCGGATGTCAGTAAAACGGATGTCCAGCCCACGGCTTCGGGCCTGTTGCTCCAGCGCCTGCAGATACACGTTCTGCATGGCTTTCGTGGCCGAATAGGATGGTGCAGGGCCAAGTCCCTTCGTACCTGCTATTGAAGTGATGGCGGCTATATGCCCGCCACCCTGCCTGGCAAAGTATCTGTATGCCTCGCCTATCATCCTCGTAAAGCCCATGCCGTTCGTCTCGACTGTCGCCAGTTCTATATCCGCAGCCAGTTCACGGTTCTGCTTGCCAATGCCGGAAGCATGGAAGTAGAGATCCATGCCGCCCAACTTCCTGATGAGCCGCTGCAAGCCCTCTGTGGCATCGTCTTTCGTCACGTCGATGCACTCAACGGCTGCTGCACCTAAGTCCTGCAACAGTTCCACTCGTCTGGCAGCAACGCCCACCGTCCAGCCCTGCCGCATCAGCAGTTTCGCCACCTCCAGCCCGATACCCGACGAGGCACCGACCACTATTGCCCTCTTCCCTTGCTTCATATATATTTCTCCCTCAGTTTCTTCGGCAGTTTGCTCAGCACCAGTTCGTACGACTGGTGAATCCATTGCTTGGTCAGTTCGTCATCTATCACGTCCAGATAAATATCGTTCCAATGCGTCTTGTTCAGATGATAAGCAGGACGCACACCCTCATAGTGTTCACGCAGCGACTGCCCGAACTCAGGCTCCAACTTCACCGCACAAGTGGGTTCTGGCGACTCCAGCCAAATATGCAGGAATATCTTCCCCTCGATACGAAAAATCAGCCAGTCAGGGCCGTAAGGCATATCCTCATTGGCTCCCGCCAGCGTCAGCGCGTATTCACGTACATTTTCTATGTTCATGTCCTTCCCTTTTTTTATAACCATTCTATCGTCCAGCATCCGTTCTATTTTATCGAGCCAAAATCCGGCCAAAATCCGGCCAAAATCCGGCCAAAATCGAGCCAATTTATTGTTTCCATTTCAATCCATCGAGGCATCAACGGGGCGGCCGAATTCGGCAGATGGTAACTCGTTTGTCTCATTCCGTTTGAGACATAACTAAATAATAGATTGCAAAGTTACGAAATATTATTCAAATATCCGTTAATGAACGGCAAAAAAAGACCGACAGCAATTCGTTGCTGTCAGCCTTTCTCTTTGTAGGGCGTTTTACTTGTCTGCTCGAGCTTTGCTCGCTTGGCTATGCCAAGAACGTTATCGGGCCATAGCCCATGCAGCTCGTGGTGCTCAGTGCCGTGATGACAGAGGCGATGATGCTGCCGATGATCTGGAGGATGGTCTTCCACGTTTCTTTCTTCATGCTGATTGATGTTTTTTGGGTTGTTTCAGTACTTTTGTTCGTCTGCGGGTTGGGGGTGGTGTAGGGAATTTAGCTTGTCTAATTCCGTCATTCCTACGTGCGGGCGGCGTTTGACAAGCAAAACGCCCTACATCACCGGGAGGTTAAGGGTTCACAGGGCTTTCGCCTGAATCACCGTTGCCCCCGCTGTTGCCCTCAGGAGCGGGACGGCTCTCGGCCTTCTCGCGCTTCAAGTCCTCAGCCCACATGAAGGTGGCCTTGGCGAGCATGTCCTTCGAGTTCAGCTGGGCGTCGGTCGAGGAGTCGGGCAGGAAGCGGATGTGCAGCCCTGAGAACGAGGTCTTGGGGTTGAACTTGTCGAGGCTCGCCACGCCGCCGCGCTTGTTCTCGCCCATCAGGTAGAACGTGCCCAGGCCCTCCAGCTTCACCTTCTTCGACTCCAGCAGCATCTCCACGATGCAGGCCTCGGCCTTGGTCAGCACGCCCTCCACCACGTCGCGGGTGTAGATGCTCCCGTGCTCGGCGATGTGCTGTGCCAGTCGGCGCGTGTTCAGCGTCTCGGTGTGGACGATGCGCCCGAAGAACTTGCCGAAGGCAGACGAGAACGAGTTGGTGCTCTTGTAAACGTCGTAAATGATTTTAGACATAACTTAAATGTTGTTTAAGATGTTAAGATTTAAGCCTTGTCCTCTGTGCGTATTCCTTGATTCCAAATAGTCGCATTTCTGTTCATCTTGCAACTATGTTGCAAAGGTACGAATAATTTCCGAAAACGCCAAACTTTTCGCCCGTTTTTTTTTGCGATTTCCCGCAAAATTTCTTCAAAAGACACTCTATCACTTCCAATCTGCTTCTTCTCACCGTACCTTCACCAACTGTAGGGCGTTTTGCTTGTCAAACGCCGCCCCCGCATCCGACGGCATTAGACAATCTAAATGCCCTACAAATCACAATATCGCAGATACCCTTAAAATCGCCGATATGCCATTTCCGTCACGCTGAAATCTCGCCTACAAACGTTGCGTCCGTTATTTCTACGAGAGAGAGCCGCTACTTCTCTCAGACATGTTGTATTGATGGCATTGCTACCGCACGAGGTGATTCTGTAGGGCGTTTAGCTTGTCTAACGCCGGTGTCGTGGCGGGCGGCGTTTGACAAGCAAAACGCCCTACAGTGTGAGTGTAGCGTAAGTTACCCACTTACCCACTTACCCACCTATGACAGGAACATTTCCTGAAAATGTTGACTATAAGTATTTATTATTATATATATTATAATATATATAATAATAAAATTATTTTCTCTTTAATATCTACCTATAATCACCCACATCACAATCGTCCTCCCCATCCTTCCCCCTTACCGACCTTCAAAACCTTCCTGTCATAACTGGGTAAGTGGGTAAGTGGGTAAGTTACAAAAACAATACCCACAAACTTGACCTTGCGGCCAGAGGTTAGCGGGATTCATCGATGCAAAGATAGGCAAAAATCCTCAAACCGCCAAGGCTTTTATTAAATATTGTGTAAAATTAGCAGCAGATGGCATTGTTTTCGGAAAGAATTAGTAATTTTGTAGGTAAATAAAGGTATATGCAGAAACTGGAATGGCAGAATTGTTGAAAAGTACATGGTCGGATGCTGTGTCTAACGACCCGAAGCACAGGCCGCAGGTGATGGACTGGCCTTCTACTACCGTCAGGAAGGAGTGGTGCCGCCGCCCTCAGGAGGCTCATGTGGTGGACGGCAGGAAGATTCGCCGTATGAGTGTGGCAGAGATAGCCGCCATACAGGGATTCCCCGCTGAGTGGGTCAATGTTGACGGCATTACGGAGAGCGAGCGGATAGCCGTACTGGGTAATGCCGTGCCGCCCCCTCTGTCGCACGTCTTAGCCAATCTGCTGAAGGAAAGCATCGACTTTCAGAATAAGACATCAATCGAGATTTGTGCGGGAATAGGTGGACTGAGTTCCGGCTTCGACTATCTGACACCAATCGCCAAGATAGAGTTGTGGCATGTGGCCGCAACCATTCTGCGCACCAACAAGCCGTGGCCTGCCGATTGCGTGGTTGAGGGCTATGCTCAGCAGTTCGACTACAAGCAGTATCGCGGTAAGGTTGGTTTGCTGTGTGGGGGACCTCCCTGCCAGCCCTGGTCTATGAGCGGCAGGAAAAAGGGTGCTGCTGATCCACGCGACGTGATGGGTTTCACTCCGACGGCGATAGCGGAGTGTGAGCCGGAGGCGTTTCTGTTTTTCTTTCCCGCATCGTTTGGCAGGAATCTGAAGTGTCGAAAATACGCTACGGCTCTTTTAGATGCTCTAAATCATCCAAAAGAGGGATTGAAATATGGACTTAGCACTTGCTATATCAACGCCGCAGATTTCGGCCTTGCACAGATTCGCGAGTATTTCGTAGTTATGGGAATCCGGGGTTTATCTAACACTAAAGTATATGTTTTGCTGCATCGCATAAATGAGCGGAAAACCCACCATTCACCTTACGTACCTGCAATTGGTAATCAAGCATGGGTAACATTGGGGGAATTATTTTAGGTAACATCTATTAATTCATAAATTCGAGTGGAAGCCGTTCCGTTAGAATTGATTCTTTCGGAGTCTCACCCTCAGAAGAGGGCTACGGCTCGCGATAGTGTTCGTTTATCCACTCATTGGCTTATTGATTTAGACGATTTGACATGTATGGACACAGTTATCCCTGTACGTTGGCCAAAGCCTTCTCCACAAGAGCGGGCTGGCAGCGACAGAGCTGTTCGTATCTGAAGATGTTATAGACAAGACAGGTCAGGGCTGTGGAGGCCTAAGTCTCCTTCAATGCCATGTCGCTCAGGTGATAGCGAAGCTTCAGGAAATCGCCAAGATGCTTATAGACAGCATTGTATTTCTGCAGTGTCTTTGGCGACTTTAGACCGCCTGCCACCTGCTTCTCATAGTCTTCGATGAACTGCTTGAAAACAGTCTTGATGGAGTTGTATCTGAACTCAATAAGTATGTGAAAAACCAAATTTATTGGCAGTTTTTCGTTTTGTCTCATGTGTCTCCGACGGCAAGTGTTCGCGCGCGTGTATGCGCATATATATAGTAGGGATTGGCAGGAAACATGTGTACCATCTGTACCACGTGGTACCAGATGGTACAGATGGTACACATGTTTTCTGCATATAACAACTATAGTAGTTACGTCCCGTAATAGCCTTCTGTTTGTGAATATCAGCCTCCTGTTCGGAAATATCAGCCTTCTGTTTGTGAATATCAGCCTTCTGTCTGGAAACAGAAGCCTCCCGTTGTAGAGTCCAGGCGGTGGTCCATCCGGCCAGTGGCAGCACTCATCTTTTATAACCCAAATTCTTTGTGAGCCGCAGCCACTCAGTACGTTGGAGTGCCAAAAGTTACCACTGTTACCCCAATTAACCCATAATTACGTAATCTCCAAAAGTGGTAACGAATTAGTAACTCTCCGTTGTCCTAAACTGGCTTTTTTGAGTATTCCTTTGTCTTTTCACAAAGACTTTCCTGTTTCGCCAAACCACCTGAAACTCAAACTTTAACCCTCATTTTACCACTATTTGCTTTTTTAAGCCCCTTTGATCGGTCCAAAGGGGGCAATTCTCATTTCGCGCGCGCATTTTGAGTGTGACGCCTCTCTTTTTGAGAGGTTTTTCGGCATTTTGCCTTAGTATTGCCTGAACAAGTCAGGCTCCACAACCTCCTTTTTGCTTCTCTTTTGTTTCTGCATCGGTGGTAGCGTGGGCACTTTTTTGTGATAAGGTTCTTTTGTTAAGGATATTTTTCGTAGTTTTGCAGCCGAAATGAGACGGGCTTTGATAACAGCAAGGATATTAACGGCATTTTGCGCCGTGTGTCTGACGGTTTTGCTGAATTGGCAGAGCCGCAATGGTGCCACCGCCGAAGAGTCCTGCTCGCCTCGCGAGTCGTCCGTTCTGGCTCCACAGCATCATCATCATCAGGAAGCCACACTGACCGATGCCTCGCAGATGTATCGCATCTGCAGTTCGCGTCCACAGCGCATCCTTCCTACCCAAGGCTCAAAAACGGGAAGAACCGTCACGCCATTTGGCAGTTTTGCCATACGGCAGAATATCGTAAAACCCCTTTATTCCTACTACGACAGCAGAAGCCGCCGGGAAACGGCCCCCTTCTGCCTTTCTGCCTCGTGCGACTATTACGTCATTGCATTGAGGCACATTATTCGTTGACATAGTTCCAGTTACCACAGGGACACACACTTTATTCACATTACTAATTATTAAAAGTACGTAACAACTATGTCAAGTATCAAAAACTTGGAGATGGCTGCTGCCCTCTCCATCTATCACCATATCGAGATTAAGAAGTCGCTATTTTCCACCAAGGCCGTCTATACGCCTACACAGAGTCAGGCCAAGGCTATCATCCTGGAATATAGCCCCACGGAAGGTGAGCGTGTGGCACGCCTTTTAGACATGCCGCTCGACAAGATGGTTGCCGACATTCAGGAGAATGGCAAGCCGGCGAACGGTGCCAACGGCAACTTCCGGCTGGAACTCTGCCAGAGCGACGACCGTCAGTTCTGTGCCCTCCAACTGTTCCGCTTCGGCGATTTCCAGTACAAGCCTGTATTTGAGCCCCGTTTCTATGAGGGCAAGGATGCAGAGGCCATAGCCCAACTGATGTAGATTACCGCAAAATAACAAAGAGAAGCAGCATCCGTCAATCGGGTGCTGCTCTTCTTTTTGCAAACCTCTGATCAGGACTCTGTCATAATTTCGAGTAAATTCTTCGTTGGTTTGCAAAAGTTTCCGTATCTTTGCAGCGCATTATGAACATAGAGGATTATCGCGAGTTTTGCCTGTCGTTAGGCGATGGCATAGAAGAGAAACTGCCGTTCCAGAAATTCAAGAGCGGCGAGGGCGTGCTGGTGTTCTACGTGTCAGGCCACATGTTTTCATTCTTCGACTGCAACGATTTCTCGGTCATCTCGCTGAAATGCCAGCCGGAGCGCATCGAGGACTTGAAGGCGCAGCATGAGTGTATCGGCAATCCGTACAACGAATCGCCCAAGCACTGGATAGGCATCAATCCCGCTGAGGCTCCCGATGAACTGCTGAAGGAACTGACCCGAAACTCCTACGAGATAGTAAAAGCAAAGTACAGGAAGACGAAGCCAAAATGCAAAGAAGAAGACAAGCGTTAGTAACCATAGTCCTGCTGCTGAGTAGCATCAGCATGGGGGCGCAAGCTCATGACAACGAAATGAAATACAACAAAATCCAAATCGAAGACTGCCGCGTGTTTTACCGCGAGGCAGGCAACCCGGAGAAGCCTACCATCCTATTACTACATGGCTTCCCAAGCAGTAGCCACATGTTTCGTGAACTGATGCCGGAGTTGGCTGGCGAGTATCATCTGATAGCCCCCGACTTCCCCTCCTTTGGACAGACAGAGTCGCCCAGCCGTCAGGAGTTCACCTATTCCTTCGACCATCTGGCCCGTATCGTAGACAAGTTTACAGAGGCTATCGGCTTGACCAGGTTCGCCATGTATGTCTTTGACTACGGAGCCCCCATCGGCTACCGTCTGGCCATGTGGCATCCAGAGCACATCACGGCCATCATCTCCCAGAATGGCAATATGTATGAGGAAGGACTTTGCAAGAAGTGGGAGGCTCGCAAGGCATACTGGCAGAACCCTACAGACGCACTCCGCCAGCAGTTCTCATCGGCCTTCGCCCTTGAAACCATCATCGGTCAATATACCTTCGGAACGCCCGAAGGCTCAGTAGGCCCAGACGGCTACTCGCTCGACTACTATTACGTCTGTCAGCCTGGACGTGCCGAGATGCAGAACGACCTGATTCTGGACTATCGCACCAACGTAGCCCTCTACCCAGAGTTCCAGCATTATCTCCGCACTTATCAGCCGCCTTTGCTGGCCGTCTGGGGTGAGAACGATCCGTCGTTCATCCCCGCCGGAGCCAATGCTTTCAAGCGCGATGTGCCAGATGCAGAGATTCATTTCGTGCCCAGCGGCCACTTTGCTTTGGAGAGCCACTACACGGAGATTGCCAAATTGATCATTGATTTTCTTCATCGGATATTCTGATTATCATCAAGCTCCAAATGCCGTGACAATGTTTAACTGAGTTTGTCATGTCTTTGATATTTTAATTGTTATTATCCTAATGTCTGCGATGGGCTGTTATCCGAATCGCGGTGCAAAGATGCGATTTAGCGAGTGCCAACAAACTCTTTTGATTGGCCGTGCGTGAGCATCTTCGCTGTTTGCGACGGCAAAGATAGACAATGTTCTTCGCAGGGCGAAGCGAGCAGAGCTCGAGCGCATCACACAAATGGTCGGTTGAAATACTCCTTAATTCAACCGACCATTATTTAACGTTTATGGCATGAAAGAAACTTTTTTGAAACTTTTTTCCTGCTACGAAAAAAGACTTCATCAGGCCATTGTACCTTTGTATCCGAAATGCCCACGCTACCCAAGAATTGATCCCCTTGCGCTAATCGAAATTTAACTCCGTGTGGTGATAAGTTCCTAAAGCCTCACAGGTCATCTTCGTCCTCTATTTCCGGGGAGTAGTCTCTCCATTTTATATCAGAAGTGTATACGTAAATTTACCGTAAATTGGTAAAGACTCTTTTGATTCTGATTATTTAATATTTAAATTCTGTTACTTTTTCAACACACCTGACTTCAGCGATGGGTCGCCCCAGTCTGTGTATGTGATTGCATCTACATAGAAAATTTCAAGAAAAGGGTGTCAGGGTGACAGAACACCCAGACACCCTTTCTTTGAAAAATTCTAGTATGAGCATCTTCCACAGACTTAGCATGAAACGCTTTATTCAAGTATCGTCATATACTCGTCGTAGGTGATGTGTCGCCCGCCCATCGACTTGAAGAGCGAGGTCTCAAACTGACAGTCGATGAAGAGTCCGCCGACCGTTTCCATGGCTTTTGCCAGGTGGATGAGAGCAAGTTTTGAGGCGTTGGGAACTAGCGAGAACATACTCTCGCCGAAGAAGGCCCTGCGGAGGGTGACCCCGTAGAGGCCTCCCACGAGCCGGCGGCTCGGTGCGTCCGGGGAGTCCGAGATGTCTGGAGCACCCAGGGAGTCCGAGGTGTTCGCCCGCAGCGTCTCCCACACCTCAACGCTGGCAGCATAGCCCTGGCGGTGCAGGCGGGTGAAGGCTTCGATGATGTCAGGGCCTAGCCAGGCTCCGCTCTCCTCGTTGCGCCCCTGCGCCGTCGAGCAGCCGTGGATTACACCCTCGAAATCCTCATTGACCGTCACTTCGTATCGCCTCTGACGAAGGAGCTGGCGCATGGAGTGGCTGACGTGTATCTCGCGGGGGAAGATGACGTAACGGTCGAGTGGGCAGTACCAGTGCGGTTCCCGCTCCATGCTGAAGGAGTACCAAGGGAAGAAACCGTTGCTGTAAGCCAGCAGCAGGCGGTTCACCGACAGGTCGCCGCCGATGGCCACCAGTCCGTCGTCCTCACCCCAGCGGGGATCGGGGAACCACAGATCATCATTCAGCTGCCAAACCATGGGGATTTACTATTTACGGATTTACTATTTACTATTAATTAGTAGTTTTCCGTCTGCGATGTCGATGGTCGCTTCGCCGCCCTGCTTCAGACTGCCGAAGAGAATCTCGCGCATTAGGAGCGGCTTCAGTTGCTGGGCGATGACGCGGTCCATCTCGCGGGCGCCGTATTCTGCCGTGTAGCCCTCTGCGAGCAGATGGTCGAAGGCCTCCGTCGTTAGGGTCATCTTTACCTGCCGCGCCTCCAGTTTGGCTTCCAGTTCACACAGTTTCTTCTTCAGGATGAGCGTAGCCATCTGCCTGTCCATATCACGGAACACGACGGCCCCCGACAGGCGGTTGAGGAATTCGGGCTTGAAGGTGCGCTTCACCTGCTTCATCATCGCCCCGCCACGGCTGACGGTGCTGCTGAACCCGATGCTCTGCGAGGCAAACTGCGCTCCCGCGTTCGAGGTCATGATGAGCACCACGTTGCGGAAGTCGGCCTTGCGGCCCTTGTTGTCGGTCAGACGGGCGTAGTCCATCACCTGCAGCAGGATGTTGTAGATGTCCTGGTGCGCCTTCTCTATCTCGTCGAGCAGCAGCACGCAGTTGGGCGACTTGCGGATAGCGTCCGTCAGCAGGCCGCCGTCCTCGTAGCCCACGTAGCCCGCCGGCGAGCCGATGAGCTTGGCCACGGCGTGCTTCTCGGTATACTCGCTCATGTCGAAGCGTATCAGCTCGATGCCCAGCTCCCGTGCCAGCACGCGGGCCACCTCGGTCTTGCCCACGCCCGTGGGGCCAACGAAGAGCAGCGAGGCCAGTGGCTTGTTGTCGTCGAGCAGACCGGCGCGCGACATCTGCACCGCCTCCACCACCTGGCGTATGGCCTCGTCCTGTCCGTAGATCTGTGAGAGCATCCTGTCGCTCAGGGTCTCTAAACGCTGATAGTCATCCTCCCCGGCCACGGCCAGGGCATCCACTTTGCACGTCTTCGACAGCACATCGGCAATATCGGCCTTAGTGATAAGTGAAGAGTGAATGAATTCTTCATTTGCCTCTGCTGCCGCTCCGGCCTCGTCGATAAGGTCGATAGCCTTGTCGGGCAGATAGCGGTCGTTGATATGCTTCGCGCTGGCTTCGACGGCGAAGTCGATGGCCTCGTCATCATATCTCACCCCGTGGAACTCCTCATAGCGGGGCTGCAGCTGCCGGAGGATGTGCTTAGCCTCGTCGACTGTCGGCTCCGCGATGTCGATTTGTTGGAAACGACGGATGAGTCCCTTCGAGCGCGAGAAATGGCGGTTGTACTCCTCGTAGGTGGTGGAGCCGATGAAGCGGATGGAGCCTGTCTCCAGATAGGGCTTCAGCATGTTCGACGCATCCAGGGCACTGTCGCTGGTGGCCCCAGCGCCTACGAGGGTATGAATCTCGTCGATATATATGATGTTGTTGCTGCCCTCGCCCATCACGCCATCCATAATCTGCTTGATGCGGTTTTCGAAGTCGCCGCGGTACTGGGTGCCAGCCAGCAGCGTTCCCATGTCGAGCTGATAGATACGGCTGCCCTTCAAGCGGGCAGGCACCCGGCCCTCTTCGATGAGCCGTGCCAGCCCCCAGACGAGGGCTGTCTTGCCCACGCCCGGCTCGCCCACGTGCAGCGGGTTGTTCTTGTCGCGTCGGCAGAGCACTTGGATGGTGCGCCGCAGCTCCTGCTCCCTGCCGATGAGCGGGTTCTGCTGCTGGTAGAGGTCGTTCATGCAGGTGACCAGTCGTTTCCATCCCTCTTCCCGTCTCTCGTACTGCTGGTCGAAGTCGTCATCCTCATCCTCATCGTCCTCGTCGGCATGGTTCATTACCTCCAGGTCGTGCTCCAGGATATCATCCAGCTCATAGGCGCTGATCAGTTCGCTCATAAAGTCGCTGTCCTCGCCGTTGATGGCTTCTTTCAGCAGATAGCAGGCCCACGATTCGTCGATGTGCAGCAGCCCCATCACCAAGTGTGGAATGTCCAGCTCCTTGGCACTGCTGAAGTACACCTGCCTGCAGGCAATCTCAAGGATTTGCCCCAACTGTGCCGACGACTCTGGCTCGCACTCCACACTGTCGGGCACTCGCTCAAACTCCCTCAGCCGTTCAGCCACTTGCTCCTGCAGTGTCAGCGACTGGCTGAACTTGTTGAGAGCATGGGTGAAGTTGAATTCTTGTGTCAGCTCAAACAGCAGGTGCTCGGGCGTGACAAACTCATGTCGGCTGTCCTTCGCATGGCGATATGCCTCGCTCAGTATCTGAGCTGCTCGCTTCGATTGTCTTATTTCTGCCATACCACTTTATTCCTCCTCTGGTTCAACGGTCAGCCGCAGCGGATAGCCCTGCTCGCGTGCCATGTTGGTGGCCTTGCGGGTCTTCGACACAGCGATGTCGTAGCTGTAGATGCCCACCACGGCCTTGTCGGAGTGGTGTACCTGTAGCATGAGCGTCTCGGCCTCCTCGCGGCTTTTCAGAAACACCTCGACCAGTATTGTCACCACGAACTCCATCGTGGTGAAGTCGTCGTTGTAGATGATCACCTTATATCGTCGCGGCTCCTTCAGGTTCGTGCGCTGTCTTTCTTTTAGTTGTGACTGTTCTCTTGCCATAATTGATATTGTTCAGATTATTCCTCCGAGTAGTTCTCGCGGATGTAGCGCCCCAGGTCGTTGTCCTTGTTGCGCTCGGCACAGCGTAGGATGGCCTGCTTCATCACTCGGTCGATGCTGTCGATGTCGTGCATCAGGCTTTTTTGCGTGGCCTCGGTGGTGGTGCCGCTCATCTGCAGGGCGTTGACGATGTTCTGTATCTTCCGGCTACAGTTGGTGATGGTGTCGTTGAGGGCTTCCCACTCGCGTTCCATCTGGCGGTTTTGGAAAGACTGGCAGCCGTCTGCCATGAGGCAAACGGCTGCAATGACGAAATACTTGACGCTTTTCACTTTTAAATCAGATAGAGGTCGCTGATGCTTTCGTTGCGTATGACGCGCCGTATGGCCTCAGCGAAGGTTTCGGCCACTGACAGCTGCTTGACCTTGGCACAGCGCTGGGTGTAGGGGATGGAGTCGGTGAATACTATCTCCTCGAGTGCCGACTCCTGTACGCGATCGCTTGCTGGTCCGCTCATCACGCAGTGGCTGGCGCAGGCCCTTACCGTCTTGGCACCGTGCTCCTTCATCAGGTCGGCAGCCTTGGTGATGGTGCCAGCGGTGTCGACCATGTCGTCGATAATCACCACGTTCTTGCCTTCCACTTCGCCGATGATCTGCATGGATGCTACCACGTTGGCACGGGCGCGCGTCTTGTTGCAGAGCACCAACGGGCAGCCGAGGTACTTGGCATAGGTGTTGGCGCGCTTGGAACCGCCCACGTCGGGTGAGGCGATGACGAGGTTGTCGAGGTGCAGGCTCTGCAGGTAGGGCAGTATGACGCCCGAAGCATAGAGATGGTCGACGGGTACGTCGAAGAATCCCTGGATTTGGTCTGCGTGCAGGTCCATGGTGATGACGCGGTTGACGCCGGCCACACTGAGCAGGTCGGCCACCAGTTTGGCGCCGATGCTGACGCGCGGTTTGTCCTTTCGGTCCTGACGCGCCCATCCGAAATAGGGGATGACGGCATTGATGGTACGCGCCGATGCTCGCTTGGCAGCATCGATCATCAGTAGTAGCTCCATCAGGTTGTCGCTGTTAGGGAATGTGCTCTGTACGAGGAAGATGTCGCGTCCGCGTATGCTCTCTTCATAGCTGACGGCGAACTCCCCGTCGGAGAACTTGGTGATGAGCAGCTGGCCCAACGGGCATCCCAGACTTTGGCAGATTTTCTCTGCGAGGTATCTCGTGGCTGTACCCGAGAAAACCATGTACGAATCGGTCATGATATTTACTATTTACTGTTATTACTTTATTCAATACTTAATTAATCGACGGCTTTCTTCAGTCGCTCGAAGTGGAGCAGCAACTCCTTGTAGTCGAGTTCGTTGTGGATGTCGAAGCGTTTCCACAGGTCGCCGCAGATGACGACTCCGCCGAAGCCCAGTTCGCGGATGATTTTGATATTGTCGATATTGATGCCGCCCAGCGCATAGACCTTCTTGTCGATGAGTCCCTTCTGTGCTGCATCAGTCAGTTGGTCGATGGTGAAGTTGGACTTCTCCTCCTTGATGGTTTGACTGTCGAACACGGGGTGCAGGAACACGTAGTTGCAGTCGCGCTTGGTGTCCTTCAGCTCACTGATGGCGTGGCATGTGCGGCTGATGTTGCCACGGTAGCCAGTGGGTGGCTCCGTATATGCATCGTCGATGTGGATGCCTCTGAGCTTGAATTCCTCTTTCAGGTAGAAGTGGTTGTGGACGGTGGTCTTGCTCGCCCATTCTTCGCCCAGAAGTGTCAGCAGCCTCTCGGAGTACATGGGTGAGGAGCCTGGTTTGTGCAGGTGCAGGCTGTCCAATCCCTCTTCGAACAGGTTGGTGAGTATCTTGTCTTCCTCCACGAAAAACGTGGGTCTTGTCATAACTATTAACTTCATTTTCTTGCGTAATGACTCTTTCTGAAGTGCAAACTTACACAAAAATTCTGATAAAACGCCTTAATCGGTAAAAAAAATAGTTTTCTGAGGGTATCTTTCGGAAAAAATACGTAATTTTGCACCTTGAAATCGCGAAAACAAGGTAAAATAGTTAAAAGGTAAAAACGTAAAAAGGAAGAAAATGAAAGCATTCGTATTTCCCGGACAGGGAGCACAGTTTGTAGGAATGGGTAAAGAACTTTATGAAAACAACCCGTTGGCCAAAGACCTATTTGAGAAGGCAAATGATATTCTCGGCTATCGCATCACCGACATCATGTTTGATGGCACTGACGAGGAGCTGAAGCAGACGAAGGTGACCCAGCCGGCTGTATTCCTTCATAGCGTCATTTCTGCCCTCTGCATGGGCGAGGCCTTTAAGCCGGAGATGGTGGCCGGCCACTCGCTGGGTGAGTTCTCTGCTCTGACGGCTGCCGGTGCTCTGAGCTTTGAGGACGGCTTGAAGCTGGTGTATGCTCGTGCGATGGCTATGCAGAAGGCCTGCGAGGCTCAGCCCTCGACGATGGCAGCCATCATTGCTCTGCCCGACGCGAAGATTGAGGAGGTGTGCCAGGAGGTGAGCAAGATGGGCAAGGGTGTGGTGGTTCCCGCCAACTACAACTGCCCTGGTCAGTTGGTCATCTCGGGTAATATAGAGGCCATCAATGAGGCCTGCGAGCAGCTGAAGGCCGCCGGTGCGAAGCGTGCCTTGCCGCTGAAAGTGGGCGGTGCGTTCCACTCTCCGCTGATGCAGCCTGCCAAGGACGAGCTTCAGGCCGCCATCGAGCAGACTGAGATCAAGGCCCCCAAGTGCGCTGTGTATCAGAACGTCGACGGCAAGCCCCACACTGACCCCTCAGAGATCAAGCAGAACCTGATAGCCCAGCTGACGAGCAGTGTGCGCTGGACGCAGAGTGTGCAGAACATGATTGCCGACGGTGCCGATGATTTCACAGAGTGTGGTCCCGGCAAGGCCCTGCAGGGCATGATTGGCAAGATTAACAAGGAAGTGTCAGCCCATGGCATCGAGTAAAATTGTCATTTACCAAATCTTCACGAGGCTCTACGGCAACCGTAATACTACCCGTAAGGAGTATGGCACGATTGAGGAGAACGGGTGCGGAAAGCTGAATGACCTGACCCCTGTAGTGCTGAAGGGCCTTGTGGAGATGGGTGTGACGCACGTATGGTATACGGGCATCATCCGTCATGCCACACAGACAGATTACTCGGCATACGGCATCCCCAAGAATCATCCGGCCATCGTCAAGGGCAGGGCTGGTTCGCCTTACGCCATCACCGACTATTACGACGTAGACCCCGACTTGGCCGAGGATGTGGACAGGCGCATGGAGGAGTTTGAACTGCTTGTGGAGCGTTCGCACAAGGCAGGTCTGAAA
Source organism: uncultured bacterium (assembly GCA_946188155.1). Classification (GTDB taxonomy): domain Bacteria; phylum Bacteroidota; class Bacteroidia; order Bacteroidales; family Bacteroidaceae; genus Prevotella. The sequence goes on from CAMHUC010000001.1 coordinate 167,661, forward strand.
GTGATTATCGACTTTGTGCCCAATCACGTGGCCCGCCAGTACCACTCCCTCTGTAAGCCGGACGGGGTGAAAGACCTGGGCGAGGGGGATAATCCCCAACTGGGCTTTGACCCTCAGAACAACTTCTACTATTGTCCCGGTGAGCGATTCACGCCCTACTTCGACCTATGGCATGACGAGCCAGAGCCTTACCTCGAGGAGCCTGCCAAGGCCACTGGCAATGACTGCTTCCACAATGCACCGGGCACGAACGACTGGTATGAAACGGTGAAACTGAATTATGGTGTGGACTACTATGCCGGGAGGGTGGGGCACTTCACCCCGATTCCCGACACGTGGAGCAAAATGACCGACATTCTGCTCTTTTGGGCAAAGAAGGGTGTCGACGGCTTCCGCTGCGACATGGCCGAGATGGTGCCAGCCGAGTTTTGGCAGTGGGCTACGGACAAGGTGAAGTATGCTTATCCTGACAAGGTGTTTATAGGTGAGGTGTATAATCCTGCCGAATATCGCCGGTATCTCGCTGCCGGCTTCGACTACCTGTACGACAAGGTGGGCATGTATGACACCTTGCGCGATGTCATCTGCTGCCATCAGTCAGCCCATGCCATCACGGGAGCCTGGCAGGCCACCGACGATATCCGCGACCACATGCTCTATTTCCTGGAGAACCACGACGAGCAGCGCATAGCGAGCAGTTTCTTTGCTGGCGATGGTCGCAAGGGGGTGCCCGGACTGGTGGTGTCAGCCCTGCTACAGCAGAACCCCTTGATGATCTATGCCGGTCAGGAGTATGGCGAGCGTGGCATGGACAAGGAGGGTTTCAGCGGTCATGACGGACGAACCACCATCTTCGACTACTGGAGCATAGATACCCTGGTGCGTGCTGCAAATCGCAAGCTGACGGCAGAGGAGAAGGCTCTGAAGGCTATATATAATAAGGTGGTGGGCATCGCCAGGAGCGAGAGGGCCGTCGCCGATGGCAGTTCTTTCGATTTGATGTACGTTAACGCGCATCTGCAGCATCAGTATGCTTTCCTGCGCAAGGCTGGTGCGGAGGTGTTGCTGGTGGTGGCCAATTTCTCGGAGATGCCTGTTGATATCAGTGTTAACATCCCCGGTCATGCCTTCGACTACCTTGGACTCAAGGAGAAGAATGCACAGGCAACCGACCTCCTGACTGGCGAGAAGATGAGCCTGCAGCTGAAGCGTGACGAGGCTGTCAGCGTCGGCATTGCTGCGCAGGATGCTGTAGTCCTGAAATTCAAGGCTTAGACAAAAATATGGCAGACTATATTCTAAACGAGCACAATAAGGAAGAGTTCCCGCCTGCGCATACGGCAGAGCATCTGCTGAATCAGACGATGATTCGCATCTTCGGCTGTGAGCGGTCGTATAATGCGCATATCGAGCGTAAGAAGAGCAAGATGAGCTTCCGTCTGGACCACAAGCCTTCGCGACAGGAGGAAAAGGAGATTGAGCGGCGCATGAACGAGTTGATTGACGAGGACTTGCCCGTCACTTTCGAGTTTGTAACCCGTGATGAACTGCCCGAAGAAGTCAGTCTCGACCGTCTGCCAGAAGATGCCTCGGATACTATCCGGCTGGTGCGCATTGGCGACTATGACGTATGCCCGTGCATTGGTAAGCATGTGCGAAGTACATCGCAGATAGGCCGTTTCGAGATGCTCGGCACCAATTGGGATGAGCACGAACGGTCGTTTCGAGTCAGGTTTAAGATTGTATGAACAAGAAATCTCCGGCAAAATGGCATGCCGGAGATTTCTGTTTATTTAGAAGAGTACTTATTTCAGAGCTATCTTCATGAACACGGGATAGTGGTCGGAGTAGCTCAGTTCTTTCATGTAGTAGGTCATGCCCTCGTAGTCCTTGTCGTGGAAGATGTAGTCGATGCGCAAGGGCGACTTTCCTCTCAGGGTGTGCATCCATCCGCTGCCGCACTCCTTGAATCCGTCGGTCAGCTCGCCTTTCAGCGTGTTATAGACGTAGGAGTAGGGCACGTCGACACAGTCGCCTGCCAGTATGACGGGATGCTCGCAGTTGCGTATCTCCTGTGCCAGTATGTTGGCCTGTCCGGCACGCTTGATCATACCGATGGTATAGGTACCGTAGACAGCCTCCAGAAGCCGGTTGCCCTGTACGTTGTAGCCGTCGGCCTCCATGTCGTTGGCATGTTTCATAACGTGATGTGCGCCAGCAGTTTCCAGATGTACGTTGAACACGCGGAACAGTTGTCCGTTGACATCGATGTCGGCCCACTGGGCACTGTTGTTGCTGGCAGGGAACTCGATAGGGGCACTCTTCTTGATGGGGAAACGGCTGTAGATGACGTTACGGTCGTTGAGTCCGTACTGCATATAGGGGAAATACTCCTTGTAGCTCTCTGAGTTGCGCTTGTCGGCGCTCCAGTCGTTGTACTCCTGCATGCAGAGGATATCCACTTTCTGTTTCTTCATCTCGGCCAGAATATCCTGAGCGATGAATCCAGTGGTCTCGCCGTTGAAGCGGGCTACGTTGTAGGTGGCAATCTTCAGCCCTGCCTGTCGGTTGTCGCCACTCTCGTCGGCAGAACCGAACTTGTAGATAGTCTGTGAATAGGGTATACAGCAGAGCAGGGTGACAAATGGCATGGCAGCCCAGTGCCAGCGCCGCAGGATCAGCCAGTAGACCAGGAGTATCACATTGCCCGCCATCAGTAGTGGCAGTGCGTAGACGAGCAGTGCGCGGGCCATGTTTCCGCCAGGAAACACGTCACCACCGAAGAGTCCCACAATAGTAAAAATCATCATCAGTACGGTGATGATGAGAATCATAAATGCGAAGTATTTCTGTACAGCTAACTTTCCCATAAATTTTGGATTGTCAATTATCAATTATCAATTGTCAATTAGTCCAAGTACTTCTTTACCACCTCGATGAGGTTCTCCACTCGGAAGGGCTTAGCCATGAACTCGTCGCATCCAGCAGCCTTGGCCTCGCGTATGTTCTCCTCGAAGGCGTATGCACTCAGAGCTATGACAGGCGTGTCGTGGTTAATCTCCTTGATGATGCGAGTAGCGTCGAGACCGTTCATCTCGGGCATACGAATGTCCATCAGGATAAGGTCGGGCTTCTCGTCCTCGTTGATGGTGACGGCCTCGATGCCATTATGTGCACGGAGCAGCCGGTAGCGCTTCTGCAGCACAATCTTCACCAGTTCGTAGTTGCTGTCCTCATCCTCTGCCACAAGGATGGTCTTGAGGTTCATGTCGTCAGACCTGGCACTTACGCGGATGGTGCGCACGTTGGTTGTCGTCGTGGTGCGTTCTTGGTCCATGCCGCCGATGGTGCCTTCGAACGGCAGGGTGAAAGTGAAGGTGGAGCCTTTGCCCAAAGTGGACTCTACGCGAATGTTACCGCCCAGCTTCTCGACGATAATCTTGCAGAGTGCCAGACCCAGTCCAAAGCCTTTCTGCTGCTCGGCGTCCTGGGATGCGTAGGTGTTGAAAATCTGGTCAATGAATTCAGGAGCGATGCCCGAACCGGTGTCCTTGACATAGAATTCGATTTCCTTCATCTCGTTGATGAGGCGGAAACCATAATTGATACTGCCGCTGGGGGTGTGCTTGAGGGCGTTGCTGATCAGGTTGGAGAATACCTGTGTGAGCCGGTTGGCATCGGTATTCATCATGACGCTCATCAACGGCTTGTCCCACTCCAGCTTCAAGGTTTCAGGGCAGCGGAACTTGAAGAGCTGTTGTATGTTCTCACAGAGCATGTTCAGGTCGGTGTTCGACTTCTTCATGACGATTTCGCCTGACTCTACTCTTGAGAGGTCGAGTATCTCATTTATCAGACTGCTGAGGCGCTGGTTGTTGCTCTCAATAATCTGATAGTATTTCATGCGTTCTTCTTCAGAGTCGGTTTCTGCAATCACGCGCGAGAAACCCTCAATGGCATTGAGGGGGGTACGGATTTCATGGCTCATGTTGGCCAGGAAAAGCGACTTCATCTTACTAGCCTTCTCGGCGTTCAGTGCCTTCTCTTCGTATTCCTTCAGCTTCTTATTGGCTATCTGCAACTGCTCTGTGACAAGCGTCAGTTTGCGGTTGGCGTCTGCAAATCTCTGCAGAAGGATCTCTTTCTCGTTTTGTTCCATTGTCTAAATCAATGCGAATTTGGGGCAAAGGTAGCAAAAAAAACTTAAACATACAAATTTTTAATGTTTTTTTCAACTTCTTTTTGCCTTTTCCCATGTTCCGCTGTTGCTATGGCTTCTCAAATAAGCCATTCCTCGGAACACATTGATATTCATAAATATGAAATAATAGGCCGTGTAGAGCAGTTTGTTCTTGTGGCCCTGACGGCTGAGCATCCATCCCATGAGTGCTGCCAGATAGAACAATAGCTGCAGGGCGAGCATGACGGTGTATAGTGTTCCTGCTCCCATCAGCACCATCAGAATGTTGACCAGTAGCAAGATGAGCATGGCCACGGGTGTGAGGCTCCAGCGCAGCACTCGGTGGCTGATATACTGGAAAGCCACCAGTGGTTGTCGCAGGGGATTGAGCATGCGCCGCAGCCACCAGATGCTCTGCAGTCCTCCTGCTGCTATCCGTCTCTTGCGCTTTGACTCCTCGAAGATGTTGGCCGAGCCGTACTCCAATGCATAGGCATCAGGAGTGTATGCGATGCGATGGCCTTCGTCGACAATCATCATCGACATCATGAAGTCGTCGAGCAGGGCGTTGTCGGGAACTTCGCCGCAGAGTGCCGGTCTGACGGCATACAGCTCGCCTGCCGCTCCCATAGCGGAGTAGAGCTCGCTGTCCCATTTCTTGAGCGTGCTCTCGTAGCGCCAGTATAGTCCTTCGCCCTCGGCAGCCATCTCGCCGTTGCGGGCTGCCACGCGCTTTTCACCGCTGACGCAGCCCACGGTCTTGTCCTCGAACCTGCGGGCAATCTCGCGCAGGGCCTGGCTGTTGATCATCGTGTTGGCATCAGTGAAGGCCACCAGGTCGGTAGTGATCTCGTGCAGTCCGTGTTTCAGGGCAGCAGTCTTGCCCCGTCGTTCTGGGCTGAACACGATGTCCACTTCAGGGTAGGCCTTGAGCAGAGCGTTGGTCTGGTCGGTAGAGCCGTCGGTGACCCACATCACCCTGAACTTATCCTTTGGATAGTCCAGGGTGCGGGTGTTCTGCATTTTCTCTTCTACTACATCCTGTTCGTTGTAGGCACATATCATCAGCGTCATGGTGGGCAGCTGTTCATCGGAAGGCATCTCCGGCAGTTGGGGATTGCCCCTGAGGAGTCGCTTCAGCCGTATGATGGCGTAAAGCAGCATTCCATAGCCCAGATAGGTATAGAACACGATGAACAGGCATGCCCAGAACAGAATCTTTAGTAGCAGCATCTAACTCTTAATTCTTTATCGCGATAGCGACAACTCTTAATTCTTAACTCTTGACTCTTAATTCTTTTTATCCGTCCAGCTCCTCCTTCATGTCGACGAACTGCTTGTCGCTGTCGTAGAATTCGTATTGGAGGAAGGCCAGTTTCTGTGAGGGTACTACATGTACACCGAGTCCGTACTTCATCTGCCACTGCACCTTCAGGCTTATGACGCCCTTGTTGATGTAGGCAGCGACGTAGGGGTGTACGTGCAGGTAGAACTTTCGGATGCCAATCTTGTTGACCAGGCAGTCAATCTTGCTCTCCAGCTGATCTGTGAACAGTATGCTCGACTTGATTTTCCCGGAACCGTGACAGGTGGGGCACTCTTCTTCGACATTGACGTCCATGGCCGGGCGCACGCGTTGCCGGGTGATCTGCATCAGTCCGAACTTCGACAGTGGCAGGATGTTGTGCTTGGCGCGGTCTTTCTGCATGTTCTTGCACATGCGCTCATAGAGCATCTGCCGGTCCTCGGCCAGCTTCATGTCGACAAAGTCGACCACGATGATGCCGCCCATATCGCGGAGCCTGAGCTGGCGTGCCAGCTCGTCGGCAGCTCCCAGGTTGGTCTCCAGGGCGTTGGCCTCCTGTCCGTTGTCTTTCTTCACGCGTGTTCCACTGTTGACGTCGACCACGTGCATGGCCTCAGTATGCTCAATGATAAGATAGGCTCCGTGCTTGTAGTTGACGGTCTTGCCGAATCCGGACTTCAGCTGCTTTGTGACATTGAAATTGTCGAAGATGGGAGTGTTGCCGTGATAGAGTTTCACGATTTCCTTCTTCTCCGGGGCAATCAGTCCGATGTATTCGCGTACTTGCTGGAAGATGTCTTCATCGTTGATGTGAATGCCGTCGTAAGTGGGGTTGAACAAGTCGCGCAGCAGTGCTACGGCACGACTTTGCTCCTCAAAGCACAGCTGAGGCCTTTCGGTGGTCTTCTGAACTTTGGTGATAGTGTCTTCCCAGCGCTTGAGCAGGATCTTCAGTTCTGCATCCAGTTCTGCTGCCCGTTTCCCTTCTGCCACGGTTCGCACGATGACACCGAAGTTCTTAGGCTTGATGCTCTGGATGAGCTGTTTCAGTCGGCTTCTCTCTTCGCCTTTCTTGATCTTGGTGGATACAGAAACGCTATCGTCGAAAGGCATTAGTACGAGATATCGCCCGGCGAAACTCAGCTCGCACGTCAGGCGTGGCCCTTTGGTGTTGATGGGTTCCTTGACAATCTGTACCAATACCTCCTGTCCCACTTTCAGCGTGTTGGAAATGCTGCCGTCCTTAGGCAGTATGGGCTGACGGGTGGCTTTCTGGATGGGATAGAGTTTCTTGCGGTCGCTCATTACCTGTTTCAGGTATTTCTCGTAAGAGCTGAATTGAGAGCCCAGGTCAAGATAGTGCAGGAATGCCACGCGCTCAGCGCCGACGTCCACAAAGCAGGCGTTCAGTCCAGGCATCAGCTTTTTCACCTTTGCCACGTAGATGTTGCCCACGGAGAACGATGCCGACCGTTGCTCTTTCTGGTATTCCACCAGCGTCTTGTCTTCGAGCAGTGCGATTGAGATGTCCTTCGGCTGCACATCGATGATTACTTCGCTTGTCATTTCTCTCTTTGCTTTTCTTGATGGGTTTGTTAAATCCAAAAGGGTGCGCCGAAGCCCTTTTGTGGACTTGCCGGCACACTCCTTTCATTTCCTTTGCTGTGTCTGACCGTTGTCAGGCCGTAGCCTCTCAGGGCTTACTTGCTCTTGTGACGGTTCTTGCGCAGTCTCTTCTTACGCTTGTGAGTAGCCATCTTGTGGCCCTTCTTTT
>CAMHUC010000002.1 GCA_946188155.1 uncultured bacterium
CTCTCGGCTTTCTCTATTTCCCTATCCGCGACTATGACCAGCGATTGCTCGAACAGGCACGTAGGGAGTATGAAGCCTATGCCCAGCAGCAGGCGGTCAAGAAAGACGGGGATGCGGCGGAACAGGCTGAAAAACCTCGCCTGATGCAGACGGTTATCTCTGATTTCACTCAGGAGGCCATGCTGAGCATCCACTATGACAACCCACGTGGCATCGTCCTACTGGTGGATGAGATAGTATCACTCTTCAACTCCGTAAAGCGGTATAGTACGAAGAGCAATCTGATAGAGGATCTGCTCTCTGCCTATAGCGGCCAGCAGTTGAAGGCTGTCCGTAAGTCCGAGGTGTTCCCCATCTGCATCCCCCATCCTTGTATCAACCTCATCGGTGGCATCCAGACCAACCTACTCGATGAGATTTTCCGCAAGGAGTATGTGGCCAACGGACTCACAGACCGCTTCCTGTTTGTTTTCCCCAAGAACAAGAAGATTCCCAAGTGGCAGATTGGTATCGGACAGGAGAAACAACCTGATACGATGGGCAAGTGGTCCTACTATATCAATAAGGTGCTGAATATTCCCTGTCCGCTGAGAGAGGACGGAATAACACCCCAGCCTGTGGTGTTGGATTTCTCCGATGATGCCAGAACCTACTTCTACAACTGGAACAACAGCATCATTGATGAAGTAAATGGTATCGAGGATGACAATGAGGTGGAGAGCCGGAAAGTAAAGCTCAACGGTAATGCTGCACGTCTGGCCTTGATCCTTCAGGTGATGCGATGGGCTGCAGGCGAATGTCAGATGGACTGTATCGACATCACTTCCGTCAAAGGCGCAATCCAGTTGATAGAATACTTTGAGGACTCCTATAAGCGAGTAAATGCTCTCTCAGGGATGGACGAGCCAAATAGGAACCAGGATCGTTGGCTGGCTATGGTCGGTGACACCTTCACTTCATCCGAGGCAGAGCAGGCTGGACAAAGGACTGGCGTTTCACGTCGTACGGTGTTCTCTTCCCTTAAAAGACTATGCGAAACCACACCTCCTGTATTACAGAAGGTAAAACAAGGCGTTTACGAGAAGGTAGTGAAGCGTTGCACAACTGCACTCTGCACTTCTGCACTCTCCGATAGTTCAGAAGATGGCGGTGAAGGGAAAGTGCAAAGTGCAGAAGTGCAAAGTGCAGACAGTGCACAGGAAGGAGGCGAGGATGAGTGATTACAGATTCCATCTGGAGAAATATCGTCCTAACAGCAAGCTTACTTGTCCCCAGTGCAAGAAGCTACGTTGTCTCGTTCACTATGTCGATGATCAGGGTATCATCAAGTTCCCAAACTATGTCGGCAGATGTGACCATGAGAACAGTTGCGGGTACCACTATACTCCCAAAGACTATTTTCATGATAATCCTGATATGAAGCCCAAGGATTGGGACGACGACACTCCTATATATAATAAGGTGGGAACAACGAAAGGGAAGGAAGAGCCCAAGTCCATTGAACCTTCTTTCATCCCTATGGTATTTGTCAGCAAAAGCCTGTCAGCATACAAGACAAAGAACCCTCTCTACCAATACCTCTGTGGTGTTATCGGCGAAGATGAGGTTAAGCGTATCTTCCGCTTGTATCTTGTCGGAACGGGGAACAAATGGGGAGGTTGTACTGTCTTCTGGCAGATTGATACCAATGGTAATGTGAGGGCAGGCAAACTGATGGGCTATGACAGCAAGACTGGCCATCGGATAAAGGAACCCCAAAGTCAGGTCACTTGGGCGCACTCTGAATTGAAGATAGCGGATTTCCATCTGGTACAATGCCTGTTTGGCGAGCACCTTCTTCATGAAAGGCCAACTGCACCCGTCGCTTTGGTGGAGAGTGAGAAGACTGCTCTTATCATGACTCACTTCATGCCCGACCTTTTATGGTTGGCTACTGGAGGCAAGAACGGATGCTTCAATGAAAAGGCCGTTCAAGTCCTTCGTAACAGGGATGTGTTTCTTCTTCCCGATCTTGGTGCCAAGGAGCAATGGCAGCAGAAGGCTCTCATACTCCAGACGCTCTGCAAACGAGTTGTCGTATCTGACTGCATAGAGAAGATTGCAAACGGCGAACAACGTGAACAAGGCCTTGATGTGGCAGACTTCTTCCTGATGAAGCCAACGGCTCATGAAATCCTGGCAGACATGATAAGACGAAATCCTGCCGTTGGACTATTGGTGGAGAAACTTGATTTGGAGGTCTGTAATGATGAGGAACCTCAGGATGGTGTGCCGTAACGTGCGTGCAGGGAGATAAAGGGCTTGCCCTTGATATAGCCCACTATAACTACGAGCTTCGCTTTCGTAGTTGTGGGCTCTTCCGAGGGACTCAGGGCTTTGCCCTAAGAACCTACAAGGCTCTGCCCTTGACCCGTTCAGGACGCTGCCCCGAAACCCCGGCAAGGGCTGTCAGCCCTCTGCAACCTGAGCAGGAAGTGACTCTCTCCCTGCACCCTCCAATCAGGGTTACACCCCGATACCCCTTTGGGGAAGATATAGCAATGATATAATAACGTAATGATATAAAACAGTAATGCAACATGAGTACAATCTCAAAATCATCCGACCACGTAAAGCCCTGCAACATCGAGCAGAGTGAACGCCACAACAGACGGGACGCTGATTATATCGCCTCGCTGAACCCACGCACTTTGTATGTGCGTACCGAACTGAGTCATAACAATGAATCGTATGTGGTACCCGACTTGAAGGGTGTCACCCTCCAGCAGCACTATGATGCCATCAAAGCGATGGTAAAGCAGAAGACTGGCCGAGCCATGCAGGAGAAGAAGGTAACTGTCATTGGCAAGAATGGTAAACCGAAAGAGCGTAACGGCAGCAGCCCCATCCGTGAGAGTGTGGTCAATATCAAGCCTGATACCACAATGTCTGACCTCCTGAAGTACACTGAGAAAGTGCGCCAAAGATGGGGAGTCAGAGCCATCCAGATACACATCCACAAGGATGAAGGACATTATACCAACCCAGATGATCCTTCAACCTGGCAACCTAATCTTCACGCGCACATCATTTGGGATTGGATGAACCACGAAACGGGAAAGTCCTTTAAACTCGGCAAGAAAGACATGGAAGAACTACAGGATCTGGCAGCAGAGACACTGGAGATGGAGCGTGGCAAACGAAAGTCTGAGACAGGAGCCGAGCATCTGGAGCGTAACGACTTTATCCTGCAGAAGCAGGAAATGGAGAAACAAGAGAACCAGACTGCGATAGAGAAGCAGAAGAAGGAAATCGATAAGATGGCTCATGCCACGCTGTTCGACAAACTTTTCAACTCCAATCTGAGTCCTAATGTCAGAAAGGCGTTTGAAGAGAAGGACACTGCCCACAAGGAGGAAATTCGTAAGGCTATCACTGCCGTAGATTCCAATGGGCGCAACCTGGAGTGGAGTAATGGCAAGAAGAAGGGGCAACTACTCACTTGGCCCGAATACATGAGAGTTCTTGAAAAGAAGCATAGTGACGAAATAGCCCAAATAGAGGCAGACAAGGAATCAGCCATAGCAAAGATAAAGTTGGATACTGATGCTGAGATCCGTACAATGAAAGACCAGCTGACTGTCAAGGACGAGAGAATCAAGTCGCTGAATGGTAAGAATTCCAAGCAGGATGAGTCCAACAGACTTCTGAAAGAACGGCTAAACGCTATAAAGGAAATTCTGTTGGCAGGATTCAGCATGAATTTCAGGAAGGTGATACAGATTATCATTGACCAGTGGAAGGCAGAAGCCAGACACTTCACCAAGGAACTGAAAGACTTCCTGTGGAAAGCCATGAGTGGAGAAAAGACCTCAGAAGGGCGCAAGTCTTACGTCAATGATGCCTTCTGGTATGCTAAGATAGTAGCCAAGACAGATACAGATTGGAAGCCAGATGAAAAGAAACTGAAGCCTCTTGAAGAGGATGCCAATCGTATTGCAGACGGAACATGGGACGCATACCATGAGAGGCATGACCAGATTTTCGATGTAGCCGTCAATGCTCTGGTCGCAATGGGCAACTGTTCATATCAACGGCGATTGAGCAAGGAACAGGCTGCTGCCATTGAAGCGTACCTGAGTATAGAAGGAGAAGACAGAGACCTGCTTGCCATAGAACTCTGGGATGCTGCCAGTCCCAAGATTGATCACTATTGGCGTGATATTACTTTCGATGCTCTCGAAGAACTGCGAACAAAAGAGTTTTATAATCACACAAACAGCAACGGTCTAAAACTATGGTAGAGCAAAGACTCCTGCGCCAATCACTGAGACTGGCGCAAGAGTTGACAGAATCCTTCTGTATGGTTACCCTTCGCGATATTCTTCCCTCTCGGCAAGAGCCGTCTCCTCTTCGTCAATCTCTTGGATGGCCTTGTCGGCTTCATCAGAGAGACCTAAATAGAGGTTTTCGTGATGTACCATTTCCATGCTCAGTTTTTCATACTCCACGCAGATGGCATCTGTCAATATATCTAACTCATTCTCTGTGATGCGCTTCTCATCGAAGTGCATACGTCCAACCAGTTTCATGGCTTGCATTTCCAGTTCCATACGCTGTTGGCGGGTACGCAGGATAAGGGCATGTCGCTCCTTCAGGTGCTGTTGCCGCTGCTGTTGGGCTTCACGCTTGCGTTCTTCTCGTTCCTGCCACTGCTGGTCGCGACGCTTCAGTTCCTTCCTGTCTCGCCAGAAGAACCAGAGGATAAGGATGGCGGCGGCTGAGAACCACATCACTGCGAATACGGTCATATATGGGCTATTCGGCATAGGTCACCATACTTATGTTAGATGATTCATGCCGTCCTTCCTCAATTCAGGCATATAGCCGTAGTCATCATCATAGCCTGGAACGCCGTTGGGACTGCCGCAAAGTATCATTGTGCGGTGCTTCAACTCTACCACCTTCATTGATGGCTTCTCATATCGTTTCTTCTTCATTGCTGTGTCCTCCTTACTTAATTACTACCTTCTTACCATTATTGATATACAATCCCTTCTTCGTGGGTTTGCCGGAGAGTTTGCGACCATTCATGTCGTACCAACCGTCTGTCGTAAACTCGCCAGTACGGGTATCGAGAGTGCCAATACCTGTCGTCTCACCATTTGCTCCAAGCAGTCGCACGGTGATTGTCTGAGGCATCTCGTCTGTCGGCGATGCATGGCGGCTCATGGCACGCGCTCCGTTAAATTCCTCACCGTTCTTATACTTAAGGAAGCATCGAAGCGGAGGCACTGCTGCACCCTCTTTGGCATACACGAACTCACCTGCTTTCACCTCAATGCCATCCACAGTCTTGTCCTTCGAGGCAAAACCGTATGCATTGCCTGTGAACGGAGTCGTGCCGTAGGTCAGTCGGGTGTAGGTGCCGACAAACTGCCAGTCGGTGTTGGTGCTTCCCTCGTTGCTGGTCTCGGTCTTTAGTGTCACCATACCGCCGTTAAGGTCGAATGTTACTTTGCCGTCTGTCAAGTCGCTCGTTACAGGCTCCACTAGATATGGCGTATTGGCCTGAAGTGGCGAGGGGGGTGTCTGCATCGTGGCAATCCATTGTTCTTCAACCTTTTCCACTCCCACGAATTGATAGATTTTTGCACCTGTCAGCGTCATACCGTCTGTCATAGTAAACGGCAACATCAGTGTGGCATATTTGCCATTGGAGAAGTTGCGCTCCAGTGTCACAGACTTAACCGTGATGGCATCTGGTATGTTCACCGCGTCGTTTGCTGAGCCTGTGAATGTAGCGTAGAATCCGTTTTGATCCTGCGTAACCTTCAGTGCACTATCGTCAGATACCGTCTTTGCCGTAATAGTCAGCGTTCCGTTCGTGGTCTCGGTCACAACATAATTACCACTTTCATCTTTTGTGGTATTGAGTGTTACCCCAGTAAAGGTCACATCGTAGGTGCCCGTATTCGTACCGCTGCCGCTGGCGGTGACTCCATTGAAGGTCAAACCCTCCACGCTACTCGTGAAGCCTGTCAAGGTCTGCGCCTCGCCGCTGTATTCCTTCGTGCCGCTGTTAGCGGTCAGAGTAACGCTTGCGGGATTGATGGTGAACGTCTTATTCACACTGCCAATCGATGCGTAATTGCCCTTGAATGTAACGGTCACCGTCGCCGTGCCGACATTGGTATTGTTCGTGTAGGAATACTCATAGTCCGTGCCTTTGGTGAGGCTGAGCGAGCCAGCCAGCACGAGCGGTTCGGGGGTAATCTCGCTGCCAGTGTAGGTCTGGTCGGGAACATTGTCTATAACACCAACTGTTTTCAGGATAGAAACACTCCACTTATCGTTGCCGACATCGGTCATGGTGATGTCATAGAAGCCCGATTCGCTATTATAATCCACTCTAAAATTCGTGCCATTTCCATACTCAGGGAATGTCCCTGTGCCGCCGGAATAAGGAATCGTTGCATCGTAGGTATTGTTGTCCAAAAGAAATTTTCTATAGCTGTATCCATAATCATATTTCAAAATCTTATACGATTGCCCCTGCTGAAGGTTTACCGTAGTCACACCGTCGTAGATGGTGGCCTCCGTAACAAAACTATCTGGTCCAGAATATCCCCACGCAAACTCCGTCGTGCCATGAACGCCTTGCTCAAACACTGCACTTACCGTCACGTTGCTCTTGGGCATGAAGAAGCTGTTGCCCGTGGACTCAACGTCGTTGTTCTGAGCGTCCTTTACGACAAGCCTGCTCAGACGGTAGCCGAAGTCGGGCGTGGCGGTGATGGTTACCTTATCGCCATACTTCGCCGTTGCTGCCGTACATGCTATTGTACCGTGTTCATTGTTGCCGACAATGGTGATGGTGTAGTCGGTGTCGTCCTTCAGTGTGATGGTGCGGCGGTCGCCGTCCTCGATAATGGTGAAGTAGGTGCTGGCGCTGGCCGTCACATCAGTCTCGGTCTCATTCTCAACATGCATATAGGTCACGCTCTCGGTGATTGCCGATGCGTCAACCTTGTCGATGGTATCATAGATTTTGATGGCGCCAATTGTAGCCGTACATCCATAATTGATGGTGCCTTTGCCGAGCCGTGCGTTGACCGTACCACCTTTGATTACGATGTCACCAATGGTAGCGGTCTTTACGTTCCCGACCGTTCCCGTGCCGATGCCGTTGCCGCCGCTTGCGGTGACGGTGCCGCCCTCAATGACGACGCTGCCGCCCGTGGCGTTAGCGTCCCACGTTCTGCCAAGACCGATGCCTGCAGACGCACTTCCGCCTGTGGCATTCAGCGAGCCGCTGCCCTTGATGGTGAGCGTAGTGCCGGAGCTGCCAATCTGAATGCCTGCTGTTCTATAGATAAGAGTACCATCAAGTGAAGTAACTCCAACAGCATTCTCCCCAACAAGCGTAATCTCCGCTGTTCCATCACAGACGATGCCGCCCGTGATAGTCGCATTGTTGAGCGTAATCTCTGCATTGTTTGCAATCGTCACGGTATGGCTCGTTGCGCCAATAAGTATATTTCCGTCAGCAGCCGTGAAATCACTGTTGGCGGTTGCCAAATAGAGCGTGTTGCTGCTCTCCGTGGTGGCTGTGATGTTGATGTCGGCTTCTGCGACGGTCACGGTGTAAATACCGTCGGCATCGGGTTCAAGCGTATTCATGCCGTCGGAAACATTGGTGGCTGCATATCCGAAACTTGCCGCAAATTTAATGACAGTTCCCGAAATGTACTTGCCATTGCCGTCGGCTGCGTTCGTTGCGCTGACGATTTCCATATTTGCGGGCAGGGTAACAGAATAAGTAGTTGAGGTAGATGCCGTTACGGTCACATCTGCCGCAGGCACGGTGAAAGTGTAAATTCCGTTTCCTGCATCTGTTAGCGGCACACTGCCATTATTCACTTTGAGAGTGTTTGCGTCTATCAGATGACTGACGGTAAGAGTCACTGTAGCACCGGCAAGCGCCTTATCCACGCTGCTCGTAACAAGACTGCTGATACCATCGTCAATCGTGATGGTGCGATAAATCTTGGTGTCTTCTTCCGTTATCTCCGTGGAGCAAGCTTCGTCACTAAAATACTTATGGCACATGGAGCATTGCCAATACTCGATGTTCACGTCTGTGGCATCGTGGTGTTCGCCCGTGTGGGCAATGATCGGTGCTATAACATCAGACTCGGCAAGTTCAGTTGCGCCCGTCTCGTCGGTGAAATATTTGCCGTCATTGCGTAAATAACAGTCTCGCTTGATGCCCGTTTCGGTACAGGTCGCAGCCCTTACCGTCAGGTGGGTGTAGTAGACATCAGGAGATGAGCCGTAGAACTCCAACTCGCTTAGTATGCTCTGATATGTCGAACCAACATCGTATATTTCAAAGCGGAAGTACTGATACTGATTGTCGCCGTTGTTGTTGCAGGCAATTTCAAAGCGTGAGCCGTTGCCAAGCGAGGAATTGGAAGAATGAATCATCGTCCATTCATCGCTCTCGTTCTGTTTTGCTTTTAACGCCCACGATGTAGGTTTCCAATTCTCATTGATCGAATTGTCGTATGTCAGAACATAGCCTTTGGGAATGATAGGCGCATCGGCGTGAAACTCCACATAGGCTGGGTCTTCCGTGCCGCCTGCGAAATCATTTGCACTTTCTCCAAGTTTTTTCATTACCCACCACTTTGTCGATGTATTTCCATCGACAAAGTTTCCATAAGATTTTGTTCCAGCCGTAGCCGTAAAGCCCGTGAACAGCGTGTAGTCAGTGCCGCCCACGGTGATGGTTGATGTCGTTGTCGCCCACGCCGTCATGGTCGTGAGCATTGCAAGGACGAGCGTCATGGCCATCCGCCTTGCTGCACCGTATAGCCCAGTGGCTGCTAATGCCGTAAAGAATCGCATAATTGTTAGTTTTATATTTATCTTATTCATTATCTTTTAGCAAACTACTTTCGAATCCTATTTGAAAACATGCCATTGGCTTAACTGTTGTAATTTTGCCGATACCAGTAAAACCCCATTTCAATTTTCCGTTTAGCAAATCGTCTGTATTAATAAAATTGTCAACGTCAATCTTATCAACACTGCTATCAATAATCTTGTCAATGATAAGAACGATTACGCCTGCGATAATTCCAATAATACCTCCAGCAAACAAGAATGTAACCACAATCCATGATAAAACTCCGACATTACAATCTGCATCAACTACAGGATCGCCAATAGCACTAAGTTTTATTATCTGTACATCCTTTCCGTTTTCGTCTTTGGCATCTTCAATGTCAAACTTAAACTTCCCACTGAAAGATCCTCTGATTTCAAAGAAGTGAGCTAATGTGGCATTAATGTCTGCAGACATTTCAATTTCTTCGTCAGAATTTACAATTACCTGTAAATTTGACAAATCCACATCAGGACAATTATCTACAGGGATTCTTATTGTTACTCCGTCATTTGTCTTCAAACCAACAACCGTACTGTTGTTAATAATCATACTGAACGAATCTTTTGTTAATCCCGCAGAATATAGACTATTAAAACCTTTAGTTAAACAGTCAATTAAGATATGTCCAAAGAATATATCATTTGAAATGTTAAGTCCAATATCTGCTCCATCTGGAATGGAGTCTATTGATGTCATGATTTGACGATTATCTTTACAACCAATTGTTTGTATTAATGCGGAAAGACAAGATTTGTTCACATCCTGCGCATTTCCACTAGCAAAGTAAGATTCTGTCGGTACAAGATAATTGTAGTTCTTTATAAGTTCTTTAATGTTGTCTTTATCCGTAACATCTACAGTAAATAGATTAAGTCTATAGTCAATAGAGAGTACTGATTTCAGATAAGCTTCAAGGAAAGTAAAATCATAATTACAATTCATTGGTTTATTGATTGTAATTTTATCTATATATTCAGAGCCCAAATTTAGGTAATATTCCATTTTTCCTTCTTGCTTGTTTGGATCTGATGAATTTGTGTTTATAAACACTTCCTCCAGCTTTACACGCATATTGAATGAAAGCCCCTTTAAGTCCATGCTGACATTAGCTTCATCATCATTCATTATTCCTTGTTTAATTGGAAAATCAAGAGTTACAAAATTTCCCCCTCCAATATCATCTGAAACGACTTGAAATAGACCCAATTTTAGGTCAACGACTTGTATGCCACGTATATCATCATCGGGAACAGAAATCGAAAATCCGCTGAGCCCTAAAGTTAATTTCAAGAATTTATTTAGCGTTGCTATCTTTGAGGATGCGACACAATCCCAACCATAGGTATAATCAGCTGTCGGAGCTTCAGTTACTTTTCGTGAGATAGCTGATTTTAACGTGTTTAGTTTATAGTTGGCATATGGTGAGACATCTGTAAAGGAAAAAGTAGATTCGTTACTTAACTGTTGTAGTTTTGATATGAGTTTCTCGTCACCTGTTATTTCTTGAGCAACACCAATAGGATCGGTAATAAACCGCTTCTTATTGTCATCGTTTTCCTCAACCCAATTAATCAACTTTTCCTCAAACATACTAAGTGAGGAATAATGATTTGCCGTTTCTTTGACAAAATTGATCGTTCTAAAATTTACACTCATAAAAATCTTCTGGAATTAAGTTTGTAATGGTTTTGATTTATAAATTATTTGCATGGGATTCTTTTCCTGCTTTGATGTTGCGCCAACAGGCGCGGAAGAAGAGAAAGATGCCAACGGCAACAAACACCAGGAGAAGAATCTCCAGGATGTTCGCTGTTGATATTTCCATCGTATGTGTCATGTCTATATCTTTAATGGTTTTATGGCGGCAAAGGTACGGAGATTATGCGGAATCGGGCATATCAAATTGTACAAACGCATATCAAAACGGGTGAAAGTTCATATCATCTGATTGATAGAAACATATCAAATTGTACAAAACGTGAAAGAAAGATTGAAAGAACTATTGCAAATGTATCATTCCAGCCCCGAAACTTTATTTTTTTTTGTATCATTTGGGCATTTTCTGGCCATAACCCTCATGTTCCAGTTTCTGCTTGGCACGATAGTAAGCCAAATATGACGAAAAGCCCGATGCGAGGGCGGCAGACTCCTTGGTTTCGTCTGGGTGCTGAGACAGATATTGCTCGTAGTGAGCCAGACGAAGACTGTTCACATAGTTGGCGAAAGAGCCGAAACGGCGCTGGAAGGTAAGCGAGACATTGGTGCGGCCAAGATGCGTGTGAGCCACGACATCATCAATCTTCAGGTGGCAGTCAAGATAGGCACGCTGGCCTTTGACGTATGCCTCTATCTTGATAGCGGTCTGTTCCATCTGCTCATCCTTGTTATCATCTGCCTGTTCGTCGCGGCTTTCGGTGATGTCGGTTTCCGATGACGAGAGTATGGCTTTGCGTCGCCAGACAGGCATGACGTTGAGCAGCAACAGGATGTTGGATGCTGCCAGGAGCACATTTTCAATGGCCATCAGCAGCGGCGAGTCCCAGATGTAGGCGGGCCAGAGCAGCGGTGTGAAGAGCACAGGGGCGAGCCAGACACGACGGGCATATTCGGTGGGGAAGTCATCGGGGTTGGAATAGTTCTGGTCGCGGGCCTCGTCCATCCAGTGTTTCACCTGCCACATGGCAAGCCCGGAATAGACCATCATGGTGATGCTCTCAATGAGTACCACGTAGTTCCAGATGCGCAGTCCTTGGGCATTGAGGATTCCAGAGGGTAGCCAGGCATCGAGGGCTGGTACGAGCATAGTGGCGACAACTATCAGTGCAGCCGCCCAACTGACGGTTTTCCACTGGTTCCATTGCTTCACCGTGCCGAAGAAACAGAGCAGCAATACGCCGCAGTAGAAATAGTAACAGGCTGGGAAGTATGATTTCTCCAGCATCCATGCCGACGGACTGTCCGGGTTGATGATATATGGTAGCAGGATAGTGGCGCAAAGGTAAATAAGGCACTGTAGTTTGCGGTCGGGCCAGATATATTGGTGGCGTTCCTTGGGGGTGCGACAGGTGTGGAACCATCGTACCGCTGAAAAGGTCCAGCAAGTGGTCAGATACATCAGTGCTGCCAATCCGTAGAAATAGTATTCGCTCATCGTCGTCTCTTTTTATTATCTCACTGCTTGCAGGGCGAGTACTATCAATATGGGCATAAAGAAAGCGCAGGCCCCGTCCATACTCTCACTCAGGCCCGCTACAGCCCCTATATATCTATGGATTGGAAACTGCGCTATGGTGCGCAGCCCCAATGATATATAGGTTTGCTCTTGAAATCTCGTTTCGAGGTAGCGGTTCGAGTGAGAGATTGTGAGCAACAAAAAGATCTGCATCCCTTTCGAAATGCGTCTGCAAAGTTACGAACTTTCTGCTAATTAAAACTCGTTTATTACTTTTTTTTGATGTTTTACCTTATTAATTATTGAAATTATTACATTTAAGCTTAAATTTCTTCATTTTGACAATGCGAACACCGAAACAACAATTTGCGAACACCGAATCTGAAATATCAATAAATAGAGTGTTTACGGCAATCCTTTAAAAAGCATCCGTGTTCGCATCGTGTTCGCAAAAAGAAAAATCAGCAACTCCAAAATCTTTGTAAGTTGCTGATTTTCAGCGTGGACCAGGTAGGGCTTGAACCTACGACCTCCAGATTATGAGTCTGTTGCTCTAACCAACTGAGCTACAAGTCCGGTGAAATCGGTCATTCTACCGAAATCGGGTGCAAAGATACACTAAAATTGGGAAATATCCAAATATTTTTGCCAAAATAGCAAAATTATTTGTAACTTTGCCGCCCAAATGAATATAATCGCATTATCCAACGATACCAGGCTGGCCATGCCGAGCGCTGCTACTATCGGTTGCTTTGACGGTGTCCATCGTGGCCACCAACGGGTGGTCAGGCTGCTTACCGAGCAGGCTCGACTGCGTGGTATGGTGCCTACGGTCATCACCTTCGACCGTCAGCCGAGGCAGTTGTTCGATCCCGCATTCCGACCTCAGTTGTTGTCGACGCCCCAGGAGAAGGAGGCTTGCCTAAAGATGCTGGGCGTGGAGCAGTTGGTCGTTCTGCCTTTCACTAAAGCGATGGCAGCCCTCCCGGCGGAGACATTCATGCGGGAAGTGCTGGTGCGACAATTGAATGCACGCTTGCTCCTGACGGGCTATGACAATCGTTTCGGGCATGATCGCAGCGAAGGTTTTGACGACTATGTGCGCTATGGGCAACAGATGGGGTTGGAGGTGCTACGGGGTGACGTGGAGTTGATAGACGGCGAGACGGCCGTCAGTTCAACCGTTATCCGGCGGATGCTCACAGAGGAAGGTCGGGTGGATCTGATGCCCGAAGTACTGACGCGTCTGTATACACTGACAGGCCATGTGGTTCGGGGCGAGCATATCGGCCATGAACTGGGTTTCCCGACAGCCAATCTTAAGCCGGATTGCGCTGACAAATTGACTCCTGCGGGCGGAGCCTATGCCGTATGGGCCTCTCTTGACGGTGATGACCATCGGATGCCGGCGATGATGAATATCGGCGTGCGTCCGACGTTCGAGGGCCATCGGACGACGCTGGAGGTCCACATCCTGGAGGAGGTAGGCGATATCTATGGGCGGCAACTTACCGTTGCGTTTGTCAAGCGTCTACGTGACGAGCGCCGCTTTGACAGCCGTGAGGCACTGATGATGCAACTCCGGCATGATCGCGAAGAAGCCAAGCGCCTACTGAATACTCAATTGTAAATCCGTAAATCGTAAATATCAAGATGAAGAAAGCATTGGTCTATACGTTGGCATTCCTGGCCATCCAACTGATGTCAGGGGCTGTCATGCAGGGTGTCTGGACATTGCTCAAAGGTCCCGGAGCCCAATTAGATGCTGTGGGCACGATTCTGCTGATGGCACTCTTCAGCATCGTGACGCTAGTATTATTCCTTTATAAGAAGTGGGCTGTGGCGTCGCGCCACTGGATTCGCACCCGTCCGTGGCTGGTGCTCATCTGGTGCGTGCTGGCTGCTCTGGGAGCCATCATACCCTCTATATGGCTTCAGGAGCAGATGCCAGAACTGCCGAATATCGTTGAGGAGGAGTTTGACATGATTCTGCGTAACCGCTATGGCTATCTTGTCGTGGGGCTGCTGGCTCCGCTGGCCGAAGAGGTGGTGTTCCGTGGCGCTGTGCTGCGATCCTTGCTTCAATGGAATCGCCGTCCGTGGCTGGCCATCGTCCTGTCGGCCCTGCTTTTCAGTGCCGTCCACATGAACCCGGCCCAACTGCCCCATACCTTTCTCGTAGGCCTGCTTCTCGGCTGGCTATATTACCGCACCGACAGTATTGTGCCCGGAGTGGTCTATCACTGGGTAAATAATACGGTGGCCTATGTGATGTACAATCTGTACCCAAGTTCTGACATGACGTTAGCTGACGTCTTTGGCGGTCAGCAGCGTGTACTGATGGCTGTCGGGTTCTCGTTGTGCATCCTGTTGCCAGCCCTGTTCCAGCTGAATCTGAGGATGAAGAAATGAAGCGGGCTGCCCGGAATCCCGGTGCAGCCCATACTTCTACGTTAGCATTTTAAAAATTTGAGAGAACAGAAACTTCACAGTTTCGTGGTGTTTTAATAAATGTGTTAATATTATAGAGAAAGCATAGAAAATTATTCGTAGTACTTGACCTCCTCCGCTTTTGGCGTTATCACCGTGTCGGCATCGGCCTGGATGGGTGTGAGCATGTTGACAGAGTCGGTGGACTGTTGGTGGAACTTGGCGTATTCATCCTTAGGATTGTCCCAGCCGTAGTTCCATGGTGCCTGGGCAGCGTTGCCGAGCGTGAGCAGTATGGCGACGATGGCTGCAGCCTTGAAGAGAGGCTTGAGTCGATTCGTCAGAGTTACTACCTTTGCCTTTTGTGGCTCTGTGCCCTCTGTCATTTCGAGTATACGGTTGTCAAAGTCATCGCCAAGTGGAGCATCTTTCTCCATGGTGAAGAGCGGCAGGAATTGCCTGATGTCCTCTGGCACGTCGTCGGCGACGGCTGGTTCAGAGGATGCCAGCTGGCTGTAGAAGTTGTGGAGGATGGCTTCCTCCTGCAAGGTGGACTCCCCCTGCCAGTAGCGCTCCAATAGTTGTTCGATGTACTTATAGTCCATAATTCTCTGTTTCGTTGAATTTTTGTCTGACCGTCTGCCTGGCTCGGAAGATGTTCACTTTCACCTGTTCTTCGCTGATGGCAAGGATGGCGGCGATTTCCCTGTAGCTTTTTCCCTCGACATCGCGTAGCTGCATGCAACTGCGCTGTTTTTCGGGTAGGCTGTCAATGAGGCGGCGCAACAGTTGGATGCGATCCCGCTGAAAGGCCTGTTCCTCAGGATTGGATGAGTAGCTGCTGTCGGGCGCGTCGTGCTCTTCCTGCAGGCTTTGGTTCTGGTTCTCTGCCCGTTTCACTTTGTCGAGTGAGATGTTTCGGCAGGTGGTCAGGCAGAAGGCTTCGATAGACTCTATCTCGTCCCAGCGGTCTCGCCTGTTCCAGACTTTAATCATTGTGTCCTGAACAATATCTTCAGCCTCCGCAGGGTTGAGAGTGATGCGGAGGGCCAGTCTGTAGAGTTCGTTCTTCAGTGGCAGGATATCATTCCGGAAACTGATTTTTTTCATCCTCTCTATTAGAAAGACGATTGTGAAATGGAAAAGTTACAGGAATAGGCAAAAAAAGTTTTGCCTATTCCTGAATGACGGTTCCGTGCTGTCCGTCGATGGCTGTTGCGAGGGTGATAATGACACGTGCTACACCGGCATCGATAGCCGAGAGTGCATTTTCAATCTTGGGCAGCATGCCGCCGCTGATGGTGCCATCCGACTTGTACTTTTCAAAGTCCTCACGGTTGATGGTTGGAATGACCGAGTTGTCGTCATCAGGATTTCTCAGTACTCCTTTCTTCTCAAAGGAGAAGATGAGTGTGACGTCATAATAGGGTGCCAGTGCCTTGGCCGTCTCTGAGGCGATGGTGTCGGCATTGGTGTTGAGGATGCAGCCCTGGCCGTCGTGTGTCAGCGGTGCCATCACGGGGGTGATGCCAGCCTCGATGAGGCGGGCGAGCATCTTGCCGTCGGCACGGTCTACGTCACCTACGAAGCCGAAGTCTACACCATCTTTTATCGGGCGCTTATGGCTGCGGATGATATCGATGTCGGCGCCGGTGAGTCCGAGGGCATTCACACCATTGGCCTGAAGCCGTGCCACGAGATTCTTATTCACCAGGCCTCCGTAGACCATCGTCACCACGCCGAGCATGTCGGCATCGGTGATGCGGCGGCCATTGACCATCTTCGACTCGATGCCAAGGCTGGCAGCGACCTGGGTGGCGCGCCGGCCCCCGCCGTGCACGAGCACTTTTCTGCCATCGATGGCACTGAAGTTATGGAGCAGTTGCGCGAGTTGGGCCTCGTCTTCGACGACAGCCCCGCCCACCTTTACTATTGTCAGTCTTTCTTTCATTTCGTAAATAATTACTCTAAATAGGTATATCCATAGAGGCCGGAGCGGTAGTTGGAGAGGAATTCCTTACCCTCTTCCAGGCTGATCTTTCCCTGCTTGACGCTCTTGGCCACCCACACCTCCAGCTGTCGTACAAGTTTCTTGGGGTCGTACTGCACGTAGTCGAGCACCTCGGCCACCGTCTCGCCGTCGATAATCTGGTCGATGTGGTAGCTACCGTCTTTCTCTGAGATGTGTACGGCGTTGGTGTCGCCGAAGAGGTTATGCATGTCGCCGAGGATTTCCTGATAGGCCCCCACGAGGAATACGCCGAGGTAGTATGGCTCGTTCTTGCGTAGGGCGTGTACGGGCAGCGAGTGCGAGTTGTTGCGGTTGGTGACGAAGGATGCTATCTTGCCGTCGCTGTCGCAGGTGATGTCCTGCAGGGTGGCGTTGCGCGTGGGTCGTTCGTCGAGCCGCTGGATAGGCATGATGGGGAATAGCTGGTCGATGGCCCACGAGTCGGGCAGGCTCTGGAAGAGCGAGAAGTTGCAGAAATATTTGTCGGCCAGCAGCTTGTCGATGTTCATCAGTTCCTCGGGGATGTGCTTGAGGCTCTTGGTGAGGATGTTAATCTCGTGGCATACGCTCCAGTACATGGCCTCAATCTCTGCCCGTGTCTTGAGGTCTACGATGCCGTGCGAGAACAGGTCGAGCACCTCGTCGCGTATTTGCTCTGCGTCGTGCCAGTCCTCCAGCACGTTGCGGGGTGACAGGTTGTCCCATATCTCGTAGAGGTCTTTCACCAGCTGGTGGGCGTTCTCGTCGGGTTCATACTCCTCTGGCATCTCCGGCAGCGAGGCCGTCTCCAGCACGTCGATGATGAGCACAGAGTGGTGGGCCGCCAGCGAGCGTCCGCTCTCGGTGATGATGTTGGGGTGGGGCAGGTCGTTCTTGTTGGCTGCCTCTACGAAGGTGTAGATACAGTCGTTGACGTATTCCTGTATGGAGTAGTTGACCGACGACTCGCTCGACGGTGAGCGGGTGCCGTCGTAGTCGACGCCCAGTCCGCCGCCGCAGTCCACGAAGTCTACGTTGTAGCCCATCTTGTGCAGCTGGATATAGAACTGCGAAGCCTCGCGCAGTGCTGTCTGTATGCGTCGTATCTTGGTGATTTGGCTGCCGATGTGGAAGTGGATGAGTCGCAGACAGTCGCGCATGTCCTTCTTGTCGAGCATATCGAGGGCTTCGAGCAGCTCGGCACTCGTCAGTCCGAACTTCGAGGCGTCGCCTCCGCTCTCCTCCCACTTGCCGCTGCCGCTGCTGGCCAGCTTGATGCGGATGCCGATATTGGGCCGGATGTTCATCTTCTTGGCCACTCGGGCAATAATCTCCAGTTCGTTGAGCTTCTCCACGACGATGAAGATGCGCTTGCCCATCTTCTGAGCCAGCAGTGCCAGCTCGATGTAGCCCTGGTCCTTGTAGCCGTTGCACACGATGATGGAGTCGCTCTGGCACTGTACGGCTATCACGGCATGCAGTTCGGGCTTGGAGCCTGCCTCCACGCCGAGGTTGAACTTCTTGCCGTGCGAGATGATTTCCTCCACCACGGGCTGTATCTGGTTCACCTTGATGGGGTACACCACGTAGTTCTCCCCTTTGTAGTCATATTCCTCGGCGGCTTTCTTGAAACAGCTCCACGTCTTTTCGATGCGGTTGTCGAGGATGTCGGGGAAGCGCAGCAGCACGGGCGGCGTGACGTCGCGCAGGGCCAGTTCGTCCATCACTTCACGCAAGTCTATCTGCGTGTTGTTCTTACATGGAGTAACATAGACATCGCCTTTGTCGTTGATGCCGAAGTAGGAGGTGCCCCATCCGTTGATGTTGTAGAGCTCCTTGGAGTCGTCGATGGTCCATTTTTTCATTTGGCTTCGGTTTTTTGTAAGTTTAGCAGTTCCTTTACATTCTTCACGCAGGTCTGAAGTTTCGACATGTCGTCTATCAGCGTGACGTCGAGGGTGTAGCGGGCCTTGGTGTAGAAGGGCTCGCGCTTCTGGAGTTGTTCGCGGATGAAGGCAATCAGTTCGCCCTCCGACTTGCCGCGCAGCAGCGGTCGGTCGTTCTTGCTCATCTTCAGGTGCTTGTAGAGCGTCTCCGGGTCCAGCTTCAGATATACCACCTGCCCCTGTTGGTTCATGTAGTCGATGTTGTCGAAGAAGCAGGGCGTGCCGCCGCCGCAGCTGATGATGACGTCCTCAAACTCGGCCACCTCGTGTAGCATGTTGTGTTCTATCTGGCGGAAGCCCTCTTCGCCGCGCTCTTCGAAGATTTGTCCCACGGTCTTGCGCATGCGGCTGGTGATGTACCAGTCGAGGTCGTAGAATGGAACGCCCAGTTCCTTGGCCAGCGCTTTGCCGATTGTTGTCTTGCCGGCACCCATGTAGCCGATGAGGATAACCCTGATCATTTACTATTTACGGATTTACTATTTACGGATATACTATTTACGGCTTACTATTACGATTGGCGGGTGCGGCATTGATGATGTCCATGCACTCCTCCAGGGTCAGTTCGGCGGCCTTCTCGTGCAGCTTCTTGGGCAGTCGGTAGTTCTTGCCGTCGTAGGCCAGGTATGGGCCATAGCGTCCGTTGAGGACTTGCAGGTTCGGATCTTCGTCGAACGACTTGAGGTGCTTCTGGGTCTCCTCCTGTCGCTTGTCCTCTATCAGCTTGATGGCTGTCTCGAGGGTGATGGTCAGCGGGTCCTCGTTCTTGGGCAGCGAGATGAATTTCTTGTTGTGCAGCACGTAGGGGCCGAATCGTCCACTGCCGATGGTGACCGTAGCCCCCTCATAGTTGCCCAGGGTCCGCGGCAGCTTGAACAGTTCGAGGGCTTCCTCCAGGGTGATGCTCTCCATCGACTTGTCCTTGGGCATCTGTGCGAACAGGGGCTTGTCCTTGTCGTCGGCGGAGCCTATCTGGACCACAGGCCCGAAGCGTCCGATTTTCACGAACACGGGCTTGCCGCTCTTGGGGTCGATGCCCACCTGTCGCTCTCCGGCCTTATGCTCCGAGCGGGCGTTCATTGTCTTTTCAACGGTGGGTTCGAAACTCTTGTAGAACGTCTTGAGCATCGCCTGCCACTGTTCGTCGCCGTCGGCTATCTTGTCGAAGTCCTGCTCCACCTTGGCGGTGAAGTTGTAGTCCATGATGTCCTTGAAGTGCTCCATGAGGAAGTCGTTCACCACCAGGCCGATGTCCGTTGGCAGCAGCTTCCCCTTCTCCGAGCCTACCATCTCCTTGCGCTGCTTCTGGCTGATCTGCTTGCCTTTCAGGATGTCGACGGTGTAGAATCGCTCTTCGCCTTTCTTGTCGCCTTTCTGCACGTACTCGCGCTGCTGTATCGTAGAGATGGTGGGAGCGTAGGTCGACGGACGGCCGATGCCCAGCTCCTCAAGCTTATGCACGAGGCTGGCCTCGGTGTAGCGCTGCGGGCCCTGGGTGAACTTCTCCGTGGCCAGGATTTCGCGGCGCGTCAGCTGCTGGCCCTCTGCGAGCGGCGGCAGCGTGTGCGAGTACTCGTCCTGCTGCTCCTCGTCGTCGGCCGACTCACGGTACACCTTGATGAATCCGTCGAACTTGACCACCTCGCCCTGGGCTACGAACAGCTCCTGGCTGCCGCTGACGGAGATGTTGGCCGTGGTCTTCTCAATCTCCGCGTCGGCCATCTGGCTGGCGGCGGTGCGCTTCCATATCAGGTCGTAGAGCCGCTTCTCCTGCGGCGTGCCTTCTATCTCTGTCTGGTTCATATAGGTGGGGCGGATGGCCTCGTGGGCCTCCTGGGCACCCTTCGAGCTGGTGTGATACTGGCGCGTCTTGCTGTACTGCTCGCCGTAGAGCTTGGTGATTTCCTCCTTGCTGGCTCCGAGGCAGAGTGTCGACAGGTTGACCGAGTCGGTACGCATGTAGGTGATGAGTCCGTTCTCGTAGAGGTGCTGGGCCAGCATCATTGTCTGGCTGACGGTATAGCCCAGCTTGCGGGCGGCCTCCTGCTGCATGGTGGAGGTGGTGAAGGGGGGAGCGGGCGTGCGCTTGAGCGGTTTCTTGCTGACGCTCTCCACGGTGAAGGTGGCGTCCTTGCAGTGCTCCAGGAAGGCCGTCACCTCCTCGTGGGTCTTGAAGCGGCTGGCCAGCGTGGCCTTTACCTCGGTGGCCGACCCGTCGGGGTTGGTGATGGCGAACACGCCGTTCACGTTATAGAATGTCTCGCTCTTGAAGCTGTCCACCTCGCGCTCCCGCTCCACAATCAGCCTCACGGCAACACTCTGCACGCGGCCTGCCGAGAGGGCGGGCTTCACCTTGCGCCATAGTACCGGCGAGAGCTTGAAGCCCACCAGGCGGTCGAGCACGCGGCGGGCCTGCTGGGCGTTCACCAGGTTCATGTCCAGGTGGCGCGGGTGCTCGATGGCCTCCAGGATGGCTGGCTTGGTGATTTCGTGGAACACGATGCGGTTGGTCTTTTCTTCGTCCAGGCCCAGCACCTCGCACAGGTGCCAGGAGATAGCCTCTCCCTCACGGTCCTCATCGGATGCGAGCCATACCTTGTCGGCTTTCTCGGCCTTGGCCTGTAGCTCGGCCACGAGCTTCATCTTCTCGGCGGGGATTTCGTATTCCGGCTCGAGTGTCTTGTCGTCGATGCTCAGCTCTTTCTTCTTCAGGTCGCGGATGTGACCATAACTCGACATCACCTTGAAGTCCTTTCCGAGGAACTTCTCGATGGTCTTTGCCTTGGCGGGAGACTCTACTATTACGAGATTCTTTTGCATACTTTTGGTCTTTATGTTCAATTTGGGGTGCAAAAGTAAGCAAAAAACTTTCTCTCACCTTATTTATATATAAGATTTTTCGATTTATTAACTCTTCAGCTGCAAAAAAGTGTGTACGGCCTGCCGGATGGAGCGCAGTCCGAAGCGCTCCACATACACCTCCCTCAGGGGCACCCATGCGCATTCGGCCACGTCGTCGGCAGCCTTCAGCGTGTCGTTGTCTGCATGGCAGACGTAGAACATGTCGAGCGTGTGGATGTCCATGCCCGAGTAGCGGTAGACGTTGGGGATGGAGAAGAGGTATTCCACCTTTTCTACCTCCAGCCCCGTCTCTTCCTTTATCTCGCGCCGGATGCCCTGCTCGCCCGTCTCGCCGTTGTCCACGAAGCCGCCGGGCAGGTCGAGGGTGCCCTTGGCGGGGTCCTTGGCCCGGCGCGCCACGAGCAGCTCGCCCCGGCTGTTGAGGATGAAGGCTGCCGTGGCCGCGCTGGGGTTCTGGTAGTAGGTGAACCCGCAGCTGGCACAGTGGCGGCTTTTGAAGTTGTTGATCTCGAAGTCCGCGCTGCCGCACTTGGGGCAGAATCGGAATAGTTCCAGCGGATGTTGCATCTTTTTTCTTTTTTGTTTATAGTTTATGGTTTATAGTTTATAGCTGATTACCCTACAAGCCCTTCTGCCTGCAGATGTAATCATCTATAAACTATAAACCATAAACTATAAACTATAAACCATAAACCATAAACTGTAAACCGTAAGCCATCACCAGTTGTCCGTGCGGAAGGGGAACAGGGGCAGGTTGCCGCCATTCCTGACGTTGCCCAGCTGCCAGTTCTTGAAGCAGTAGCGCACGGCCACCGGCTTCTTCACCTCGGGGCAGGTGATGAGGATGGCCTCGTCCCAGTAGCCGCCGCCGGGCTGCCAGAAGTGGCGCGCCTGGGCGGGATGGAACACGCGGTCCTGGCCAGCCACCTCGAAGCCCTGCATCTGCTCGAAGGGGGCATCGCACCAGTAGTTGTCCTGCGTGTGGATCAGCACCGAGTCGCCCTTGATGGTCATGTCCTTATACGACGAACTCTGGTACTGGATGGTCTTCATGCCGTAGTCGCGGTTCAGGGCTGTAAATGCCAGGCGCTCGCCCACGGGCTGCTTCTGCGAGGGGTGTATCTGAGTGGTCTCGTAGGGCTTCACCAGGTCGTTGGTGCATACCAGCGAGCTGTTGGGGATGATCTGGGCAGCCTTCCACTGCTGTTCGCGCAGCAGTGCCCCGCTGATGCCGTCGGGGCCGTCGCCATAGACGTAGGGGGCTATCTGTACGAAGTAGAAGGGTATCTCGCCCAGTCCGAACTGCTGTCTCCACTGCTCCACGAGCAGCTTCAGCCGCTGCGAGTACTGGTCGCCAGGGTCGCCCACGTTCGAGCAGCCCTGGTAGAAGAGTATGCCCTTCACCGTGTAGTTCAGGATGGGGTTGAAGGTGCCGTTGCCCCAGAGCATGGCGCGGTGGTAGTCCCATTCCTTCTTGAAGTTGACGATGCCCATCGAGTCGGTCGGCTCCTGGGTGTATTTCTCCAGGTTCTCCTTCGTCAGCCAGCTCTCCACGCGCGAACCTCCTTTATTAGCCTCGATGATACCCACGGGGATGTCGAGCGTGCGGCTCACTAACCGGGCGAAGAAGTAGCCCGTGGCCGAGAAGTCGGGTACCGTCTGTGGCGTACAGACGCGCCACTCGCACTGCGCATCCTCCTGGGGCGTCATGCGCATGATGCTGGGAATCTTCACCGAGCGCACACCCTTCGACTGCAGGGCGTCCACCACGTGGTGGTTGTAGCCCTCCACGGGGCACATGCCGAAGCCCTTGACGGGCATCTCCATGTTCGACTGCCCGGCGCACACCCATACCTCGCCGCTCACCACGTTGCGTATGGTCAGCGGCTCGCCGTCGTCGAAGGTGATGGTCAGCGGCTCGTACGAGGCTTTCGGCGTCTTGACCTTCACGAGCCACTTGCCGTCGCGACCGGCCTTCGCCGTCACGGCCTCGCTGCTCCACGAGGTGGTCACCTTCACCGTCGCTCCGGCCTTCGCCCACCCCCAGAGGCGGGCATCGGTCTGCTGTTGTAGTACCATGTTGTCGCAGATGATGTGCGGCAGCCTTACCTTGGCCTGGGCACCCATGGCGAGCGCGGCGAGGGCCATCGTTACGAGAATCTTCTTCATTGCTATGCTTTAAGTTTTCAGTTTTTGCTTGCAAAGGTACGAATTTCTTTGTAAGCAGCCAAAACTTTTCGGCGAAAAATGGGGCTGCTGATGCGCGGTTTGTCAGTTTTTCGGCAAAAAGTTTGGTAGGTTAGGGATTATTGCTTATCTTTGCCGAAAAAAGAAGAAAATGAAACGCTTAAAGACAGTTATGACCATGCTGCTGCTCACGCTCTGCGCAGCAGCCTTTGCACAGAAAGGAACGAAAATGGAACTATGGCCCAAGGGTGCGCCCAACGACAATGGCGACGAGAAGGACAAGGCTGAACTCACCGTCTATCTGCCTGATGCCAAGAAGGCCACGGGGCGCGCCGTCGTCTGCTGCCCCGGTGGCGGCTATACCCACCTGGCGATGGACCACGAGGGGCACCAGTGGGCCACTTTCTTCAACTCTAAGGGCATCGCCCTCATCGTGGTGAAGTACCGCATGCCCCACGGCAATCCCCAGGTGCCCATCAGCGATGCCGAGGAGGCCGTCAAGACCGTGCGCCGCAATGCCCAGGCCTGGCACATCGACAAGGACGACGTGGGCATCATGGGATTCTCCGCCGGCGGCCATCTGGCATCGACCGTGGCCACCCACTCCAAGGGCGACGCGGCCCCCAACTTCCAGATTCTCTTCTATCCCGTCATCACGATGGACCCGGCCTTCACCCACATGGGTTCGCACGACAACTTCCTGGGAACCAACCTCTCGAAGAAACAGCAGAAGAAGATGGAGCTGGAGTACAGCAACGACGTGCAGGTGAACCGCACCACGCCCCGCGCCTTCATCGCCCTGAGCGACGACGACCGCGCCGTGCCTGCCGCCAACGGCTTCAACTACTACTCCGAGCTCTACCGCCACGACGTGCCTGCCTCGCTCCACATCTATCCTACCGGCGGCCACGGCTGGGGATACCGCGAGTCGTTCACCTACCACTACCTGATGATCTTCGAGCTGAAGGCCTGGCTGGAGAGCTTCTAAACCCTGTAAGTAACTCTGGTTTCCCACCCCTCAAACCTTTTAAGAACAACGAATTAAGACGAATTTTACGAATTGCACAAATGAAAACAAGTTCTACGAATCATACGCGCTCGGCTCTGCGAAAGGACGCAAGAATTTGCTACGCGCAGACAGTCGCCGCCTGCGGCGAAAATTTGTGGAATTAGTTATAATTCGTACAATTCGTGAGATTCGTCTTAATTCGTTGTTGAAAATAACTCGATCCCCCGCACCCCCGAATAAATAAGTAGAAACAATGGCACTAATCATCGGACTCCTGATCCCCCTCCTGGGAACCATGCTCGGGGCAGCCTTCGTATTCCTGATGAAGGACGAGATGTCGCCCCGGTTGCAGAAATCACTGTTGGGTTTCGCCTCGGGCGTGATGGTGGCGGCGTCGGTATGGTCGCTGCTCATTCCCGCCATGGAGATGGAGGCGGCACGCGGCCCCTGGTCGGTGCTGCCCGCCGCCGTGGGCTTCCTGCTGGGCATCGCCTTCCTGCTGCTGCTCGACGAGCTGACGCCCCACCTGCATATCGGCACCGACAAGCCCGAAGGCCCCCGCTCCCACCTCTCGCGCACGGCCATGCTGGCCCTGGCCGTCACCATCCACAACCTGCCCGAGGGCATGGCCGTGGGTGTGGTGTTCGCCGGGGCCGGGGAGGGCGCTGCCGGCCTGTCGCTGGCCAGCGCCCTGGCCGTCAGCATCGGCATTGCCATCCAGAACGTGCCCGAGGGGGCCATCATTTCCATGCCCATGCGTGCGGCAGGCAATACGAAGTGGCGCTCCTTCGTCATCGGCAGCCTCAGTGGCGCCGTCGAGCCGGTAGGTGCCCTGGCAGTGGTGCTGCTGGCCTCGCTGATGACGCCCGTGCTGCCCTATATGCTGGCCTTCGCCGCCGGGGCCATGTTCTATGTAGTGATTGAAGAATTGATTCCCGAAGCCAGCGAGGGCGAACACTCCAACCTCAGCACCATCGGCTTTGCCGTAGGCTTTGTGCTGATGATGGTGCTCGACGTGGTGATGGGATAACTAAACAGTCAAATAAACTAAAACTAATTTATGATGAAGACATTATTAATAGCCATGCTACTGACAGTGACCACAGCCCTCGAGGCTCAGCAAGCCAGATTCCAGGAGATGACCTACACACCCGAGGCCACCACGTTCGAACTCTTTGCACCCTCCACGGCCAAGGCCGTCAAGGTGCGCATCTATAAGGAGGGCCTCGGCGGCAAGG
The DNA here is from genome assembly GCA_946188155.1 of uncultured bacterium. GTDB lineage: Bacteria > Bacteroidota > Bacteroidia > Bacteroidales > Bacteroidaceae > Prevotella. Next base: position 25,770 of record CAMHUC010000002.1, read on the forward strand.
CCCTCAAGACCGTCAGGATGCAGCCTGCCGGCAACGACCGCTGGACGGCCACCGTCCGGGGCGACCTGATGGGACGCTTCTACACCTTCGACATCGGGCGCGGCGAGTGCCCGGGTGTATTCGCCAAGGCCGTAGGCGTGAACGGACGCCGCGCTGCCATCATCGACATGGCCACGACCGCACCCGAGGGATGGGCCGACGACCGGCGACCCGTCTGCAAGTCGCCTGCCGACCTGGTCATCTACGAGATGCACCACCGCGACTTCTCCATCGCCCGCCCCGATGCCCGCCATCCCGGCAAGTTCCTGGCACTCACCGAGCCGTGGGCCATCGACCACCTCCGGCGGCTGGGCGTCAACGCCGTACACATCCTGCCAAGCTACGACTACGGCTCGGTGGACGAGACGCGCCTCGCTGACAACAAGTACAACTGGGGCTACGACCCGGTGAACTACAACGTGCCCGAGGGCGGCTACAGCACCGACCCCTACCAGCCCGCCGCGCGCATCCGCGAGTTCAAGCAGATGGTGCAGGCCCTACACAAAGCCGGCATCCGCGTCATCCTCGACGTGGTATACAACCATACCTACGACATCGACCACTCCAACTTCCAGCTGACCTATCCGGACTATTATTATAGAATCGAAGGGAGCGGTGTATACTCCAACGGCTCCGGCTGCGGCAACGAGACGGCCTCCGAGCAGCCCATGATGAGGCAGTTCATGATGGAGTCGGTGAAGTACTGGATCGACGAGTACCACATCGACGGCTTCCGCTTCGACCTGATGGGCGTTCACGACATTGAGACCATGAACCAGATACGGCAGATGGTGGACACCATCGACCCCACCATCTTTATCTATGGCGAGGGGTGGAGCGCCGGCCAGTGTGCCTATCCGCAGGAGAAACTCGGCATGAAGGCCAACATCCCGCAGATGCCCGGCATCGCTGCCTTCAGCGACGAGATGCGCGACGCACTGCGCGGACCCTTCTCCGACGACTCCAAGCCCGGATGGCTGGGCCTGGCCGACGCCTCGGAGAAGGAGTCGCTGAAGTATGGCATTGCCGGCTGCATAGCCCATCCGCAGGTGGACATGGCGAAGGTGAATTACTCCAAGGCCCCGTGGGCCCTGCAGCCGACGCAGATGATCAGCTACGTCAGCTGCCATGATGACATGTGCCTCGTGGATAGGCTGAAGGCCTCCATCCCCGGATTATCCGGAAAACCCGGAATATCCGGAAAATCCGGAAATTCCGGTCTATCCGGAAAATCCGCCCAGCCCGCCCCACCCGCCGCCCCCCTCTCCGAGCTCATCCGCCTCGACCTGCTCGCCCAGACCGCCGTGTTCACCTCGCAGGGCGTGCCCTTCATGCTCAGCGGCGAGGAGCTGCTACGCGACAAAAAGGGCGTCCACAACAGCTTCGAATCCCCCGACAGCATCAACCACCTCGACTGGAGCAACCTCAGCCGCTATCCACAGGTGTTCAGCTACTATAGCGCCCTGATACAGCTACGTAAGAATCACCCCGCCTTCCGACTCGGCTCTGCCGACCTGGTGCGGCGCCACCTGGAGTTCCTCGACACCCCGGGGCAGGTGCTGGCCTACCGCCTGAAGAACTACGCCGGCCGCGACGACTGGCGCGACATCATCGTAGTGCTTAACGCCGGCAAGGAGCAGCAGCAGGTCGCCATCCCGAAGGGCACGTACACCGTCGTCTGCCGCGACGGCATGATCAGCGAGCAGGGCATCGCTACAGTCGAGGGGCCTGTCGTCACCGTCGGCCCCCAGTCGGCACTTATCCTGCACAACTGATGTGAGCGGGGGAGCCTCCTCTCTACAAATAGGAGCCTTCCTTTTCCAAACAGGAGCCTTCCTTTTCCAAACAGGAGGCTCCTCTTGCTCAAAGGGAGCCTTCCTTTTCACGATAGTAGGCTCCTGCCGACAGAAAACAGGCTCCTCCCGCTCGGAAGGGGAATCCTGGTCACTGAGAGTAGCCTGAATCGGCTCTATAGTGCATAGTTGTTATATCGTAAAAACATGTGTGCCATCTGTACCATCTGACACACCCGCGTGGCAGATGGTACAGATGGCACACATGTTTCCTGTCATATCCAATACTATATATGCGCGTACGCGCGAGACCACCCTTCGCATCGCCATGCCTATTTGACCCGCCAACTGCCACGGAACCGCCATTTTTGCATAATTTACACAAAAGAAAAACTATTTGATACAATTTGATAGGGTCGTTTCGGAAAATATCCGTAACTTTGCAGCCCGTAACTAAGCATTACTTTAATTTATTAACTTTATAAGAATATGAATAATGTACCTGTAATTAAGATTGGCATCGTGGCCGTGAGCCGCGACTGTTTCCCTGAGTCTCTGGCCGTGAACCGCCGCAAGGCCGTCATCGCAAAGTATGCTGAAAAGTATGGCACGGAGAATATCTACGAGTGCCCCATCTGCATCGTGGAGAGTGAGATTCACATGTGCCAGGCCCTCGAGGACATCAAGAAGGCCGGCTGCAACGCCCTCTGCGTCTATCTGGGCAACTTCGGCCCTGAGATTTCCGAGACCATGCTGGCCAAGTATTTCGACGGACCCGCCATGTTCATCGCTGCTGCCGAGGAGACCCAGCAGGACCTCATCGACGGTCGTGGCGACGCTTACTGCGGCATGCTCAATGCCAGCCACGCCCTCTCGCTGCGCAAGACCCGTGCCTATATCCCCGAGGAGCCCGTGGGCGACGCCGGCCAGTGCGCCGACATGATCCACGAGTTCCTGCCCATCGCACGTGCCATCGTGGGCCTGAAGAACCTGAAGATCATCAGCTTCGGTCCGCGCCCCAACAACTTCCTGGCCTGCAACGCCCCCATCCGTGCGCTCTATGACCTCGACGTGGAGATCGAGGAGAACTCGGAGCTCGACCTGCTGGAGTCCTTCCAGAAGCACCAGGGCGACCCCCGCATCGACGACGTGGTGAAGGACATGGTGGCAGAACTGGGCACCGGCAACAAGATTCCCAGCGTGCTGCCCAAGCTGGCTCAGTATGAGCTGACACTCTGCGACTGGCTGGAGGCTCACAAGGGCTGCCGACAGTTCGTGACGCTCACCACGAAGTGCTGGCCCGCCTTCCAGACCATGTTCGGCTTCGTGCCCTGCTACGTGAACAGCCGTCTGACCAGCCGCGGCATCCCCGTGAGCTGCGAGGTGGACATCTACGGCACCCTGTCGGAGTACATCGGCACCTGCATCAGCGAGGACGCCGTGACGCTGCTCGACATCAACAACACCGTGCCTCAGGATATGTACGAGGAGAGCATCAAGGGCAAGAAGTTCGCCTGCGACACCTATACCGAGAAGGAAATCTTCATGGGCTTCCACTGCGGTAACACCGCCAGCTCGAAGGTATGCAACTGCCAGATGTGCTTCCAGCGCATCATGGCCCGCGCACTGCCCGTAGAGGTGACCAACGGTACGCTGGAGGGCGACATCCAGCCGGGTCTGGCCACTATCTACCGCCTGCAGTCGACGGCCGACACCAAGTTGCGTGCCTACATCGCCCAGGGCGAGGTGATCCCTGTGGCTACCCGTTCGTTCGGTTCCATCGGCATCTTCGGCATCAAGAACATGAGCCGCTTCTACCGCCACGTGCTCATCGAGAAGCACTATCCGCACCACTGCGCCGTGATGTTCGGCCACCAGGGCAAGTATCTCTGGGAGGTGCTCAAGTACATGGGCATCCCCGTGGACGAGATCGACTACAACTTCCCCAAGGGCGACTTCTACCCCACGGAGAACCCCTTCGCTTAATTAAGAGTTTAGAATCCCCGCTCGAAGGCCGAGCGGGGATTTTTATAACGCAGTGCTGATAGGGGTGGTCTGAATATTTTTTGTGTATACACCTTGATGTGCATCTCTATGCGCTTGGCGCCACTGTTGATATACAAAGGGCAGGGCTTTGGATGGTTCAGCCTGTCACGTGCCTGCCCGGCGGCATCGCCGGGTGGCTTTCCGCTGGGTGTCGGGCTGTCTATTTGAAGAGCTTCTGGGCGAACTGCGTCAGGTAGATGCGCCAGTTGCGCCAGATGTGGCCGCCGTCGGTCTCTACGTACTCGTAGGGGTAGCCCTTCTCGTCGAGATAGCGGCGCAGGTCGGCATTCTGCTGGTAGAGGAAGTCGGTCTTGCCGATGGCTATCCAGTAGAGGGCGGGCTTGGCGGCGAAGAGGCGTGCCAGCTGCTGCTGCACCTCCTTGTCGGTCGTCAGTCGTTCGTAGGTAGACTTCTTGGGGTCGCCGCTCATGTGGATGGCGGCGGAGAAGAGGCCTATATAATTAAAGGTGTCGGGGAAGCGCTTCGAGGTGGCGAAGGTGTGGGCGCCGCCCATCGACAGGCCGCTGATGGCGCGGTTCTTCTTGCCCTTGGCCACCTTGTAGTGGCTCTCCACGTAGCGCACGATGTCCATGAAGCTCTCGTCCATCGTGGCGACGGGCTTCTGCTCGACGCTGCCTCGGAAGGAGGGCTGGTACATGCCGCGGCTCCACTCGCCGGGGGCCGCCTGGCAGTCGGTGTTGCCGTTGGGCATCACCACAATCATTGGCTTGGCCTTGCCGGTGGCTATCAGGTTGTCCATGATCTGGGCGGCGCGGCCCAGCTCGCTCCAGGCGTTCTCGTCGCCCCCGGCACCGTGCATCAGGTAGAGCACGGGGTACGACTTGCCACGGTCGTAGCCCGCCGGGGTGTAGACGGTCATGCGGCGCTGCATCTTCAGCGTGGGGCTGTCGTACCACACCTTCGACAGGTTGCCGTGGGGCACCTCGTTCACGCGGTAGAGGTCGCCCTTGTCGCCCTTCTGGTCGCTGACGATGAAGATGTTGGAGAACGACACGATGTCGCGGTTCACGTACACGTTGGCAGGATCCTTCACGCCCGTCAGCCCGTCGATGTTGAACGTGTAGCTGTACAGCTCGGGGGCCAGCTTCGCAGTGGTGTAGCTCCACACACCGTCCTTGCCCTCCTGAAGCTGGGCCACGCCGGGCTGCTCCACGGTGCCGAAGCCCGGCACCTCCTGCTTCACCGGGGGAAGGAAGTCGCCCGTCACCTCCACCTTGACGGCCTTCGGGGCATAGAGGTTGAATGTCACTGTGCCGTCGGCGTTAACCACCGGCGACTGTACGCTGGAAGCGGAGAAGAGTTTCTCCTGGGCTGTGGACCCAATGCTGGCGCAGGCGGCCAGCAGCATCGTAAGGATGGCTTGTTTCATTGTTGGTTGTCTTTAGCGTTGTTACTACTTTGGTTTCGGGGGCAAAATTACTAATTTTAATCCATTGTGCAAACGTTTTTCCTCGCGAAAAGTCTTAATCAGTGTTAATCCGGCTGTTCTGTGGCCGAAAATGCCTATCTTTGCACCAGCCAAACTAAAAAATGATTATGCGACGAATTTTATTCCTAACCGCCATCCTGATGGCAAACGTAATGACAATGAGTGCAGCAAAGAAGAGTGTGATCGACAGGATCGAGCCTACCGACTGGTTCGTGGGGATGAAGAATCCACGGGTGCAGCTGATGGTCTACGGAAAGGGCATACGCGACGTGGAGAGCGTGACGACCGACTATCCCGGCGTCGCCATCGACAGCCTGGTGCGCCTCGACTCGCCCAACTACCTGTTAGTATATATGAATCTCAGCGGTGCCCAGCCGGGCACGATGACGCTGAAGTTTGGCAAGACGAAGGTGCCTTACCAACTGAAGCAGCGCGAGATGGCGGGCGAGAAGCGCATGGGATTCACCAATGCCGACGTGCTATACATGCTCATGCCCGACCGCTTCGCGCAGGGCACCGGCCATCAGAAGCAGGTGAAGGGCATGCGAGCCTATACGGAGGACCGCACGAAGCCCTCGCTGCGCCACGGCGGCGACCTGAACGGCATACGCGAGCACCTGGACTACTTCAAGGAGCTCGGCGTGACGGCACTCTGGCTAACACCCGTATTAGAGAACGACTCGCCCGACACCCCCAACGGCTACTCCACCTACCACGGCTACGCCACCACCAACTACTATCGCGTGGACCCGCGCTTCGGCACCAACGACGACTACCGCCGACTCTGCGACGAGGCCCACCAGAAGGGACTGAAGGTAGTGATGGACATGATCTTCAACCACTCGGGATTCGAGCACCCCTGGACCCACGACATGCCATCACGCGACTGGCTCAACACCCCCGAATGGCTCACCGAGGACAGCAGCGGCCGAGACCCCATGACGGGATTCACCGCCAACAGCGACGGCTCGGCACCCCAGAAGAGCAAATACCTGCAGACGTCGTATAAGCTCACCCCGGTCGTGGACCCCTACGCATCGAAGGTAGACCTGCGCGAGACCACCGAGGGCTGGTTCGTGCCCTCCATGCCCGACCTCAACCAGCGCAACCCCCACCTGATGCGCTACCTCATACAGAACAGCATCTGGTGGATAGAGACAGTGGGCATCGACGGCATTCGCATGGACACCTATCCATACGCCTTCGCCGACGGCATGGCACAGTGGATGAAGGAACTCAACGACGAATACCCCAACTTCAACACCGTAGGCGAGACGTGGGTCACTGAGCCCGCCTATACAGCGGCGTGGCAGGACGGATTCGGGACATCAAGAACCTATCTGAAGACCGTCATGGACTTCAGCTTCTTCGACAAGCTCAACCAGGCCAAGAACGAGGAGACCGACGGCTGGTGGAACGGGCTGAACCGGCTATACAACTCCTTCGTCTACGACTACCTCTATCCGAACCCGGCGAGCGTGATGGCTTTCATCGAGAACCACGACACCGACCGATTCCTCGGCAACGGCCGCGACACGCTGGCACTGAAGCAGGCTCTGGCACTGCTGCTCACCGTCAGGCGCATACCGCAGCTCTACTATGGCACGGAGATACTGATGAACGGCACCAAGGAGGTGACCGACGGCAACGTGCGCAAGGACTTCCCCGGCGGATTCCCCGGCGACGAGCACAACGCCTTTACGCGCGAGGGGCGCTCGAAGGCCGAGCAGGCCATGTTCGCATGGACCAGCCGACTGCTACACTGGCGGCAGAACAACGACGTGATCATCCGCGGCTCGCAGACGCAGTTCATACCCTACAACGGCATCTACGTCATAGCACGCCAGTATCAGGGACGCACGGCGCTCACCGTGCTCAACGGCACCTCGAAGACAGCCACGCTCGACCCGGAGCGCTACGCCGAGGTCATCGGCGGAAACACCCGGGCCAAGGACATCCTCACCGGTCGCTACTATGACCTGTCGAAGCCCTTCGACCTCAAGCCGCGACAGTCGCTCGTGCTCGAATATTAAGTAATCGTTAAAAAATAAGTTGGTATTATCTCGGGGGCGCGGGGGCGCGAGGATAGTTTTGTCGGATGAAATCAAGGACCGAATCTATTCTCGCGCCCCCGCGCCTACGTACCCCCGAGCCCCGGCGTGCCCGTTCCTTAAAAAATCTAAAAAGTTCCCTCCCCAAAGGACAATGTTCTGACTTTTTTATTACCTTTGTATTCCGCAAGTCTATTATGAGAGAGGAATCACATGAAGAAGATACTATTAGCCACCGTGATGACAATCATATCCCTGCTGACCGGCAGGGCCAAGGGCAGTCTGCCCGACTCGCTGCTCACCATCGACAAGGCTTACACCTATACCCTCTCCGACACCGACACCTCGCTGGCCATCCTCAAGACCATGCGCGAGCGACATCTGGAACCCGACTGGCAGATCAGCCTCTGCGAGGGCGACGTGTATATCAACAACCGACAGATGCGACGGGCCATACCGTGCTACGAAGCCGCACTCGACGACCCGCAGCTCAGCGACAGCCTGCGCATGGCCATCTATAAACGCATGATGGACGTCTACGACCTGCTGCAGGACCACCAGCGGCTTACCTACTATATCTACCAACTCAGGGAACTGGCCCTGAAGCAAGGCGACAGCCATTTCATCGCACTGGCCGACTTCATGGCCGGCAAGCATTTCCACCACCATGGCGACAGACAGCAGGGCTACGACCTATGCCGAAAAGCCCTGGAGATGATGAAGGAGTCGGCCAACGACCGCAGGCTCATCGAGCTGCGGGCCTTCTACGCTGAATTTGTGAAGATGTACACGCACGACGGCCGCTACGACGACGCCATGAGGGCCTCGCTGCTACAGGAGCAGGCGGCCAGGGAGAAGTCGCCACTGGCGATGCAGAAGCTCGACGAGCGGGCACTGCGGCGCGTCTATGCCCTCAGGGCTTCCATGCTGGCCAAGGCCGGGCGGATGGAGGAGGCCGATGCCGCCTACGCCCTTTGGCAGCAGACCACTGGCGGCAATGCCATCGACGACCGGGAGATCATCGACTACCTCATCATCAGCGGCCATGGCCAGGAGGCGCAGACCGTCATCCGCCGCTACCGTGACTTCCTCAGCAGTCAGGGCGACTCCATCTCCTTCGGTATGCTCAGTATGCTCTACAATGATGCTCGTGTGCTGCTCGACTTGGGGCAGATGGAGCGTGCTGGCGACAATCTCAGTGTGGTTACGCGCATCGCCGACAGCCTGCATGTACGTGCCGCGAGGAGTCAGATGAGCGTCACCTACCAGCTGCTGAAGGAGCAGAAGGAGGCGCATCGCCGACAGATGGTGATCAGCTGGCTCGTGGCCCTGCTCATACTGCTGGTAATCATGGCCCTTGCCGTAATATATTATAATGGTATCATCCGTAAGCGAAACAAGGCATTCCTGAAGGTGCTCAACCGCCTGGATGCCTACCGCAACGCCAATATCGGGGCAGAGGGCGACCTTCAGGATCAGCCCGACGGTCAGGAGGGAACGGAGGGCGGCCCGCAGACCCTGTCGCAGGATGACGACGAGCGGCTGTTCGTGGAGATGGACCGCCAGGTGACGCGCCAGCGCCTCTTCCTGAAGCCCGACCTGAGCCGCGACGACCTGATGCGACTCATCGGTGTCGACAAGAACCGCTTCGGACGGATGATCAGCCGCTATTCTGATGCCTCCAACGCCTCAGTATATATCAATACCAAGCGGGCGGAGTATGGCGCACAGCTCATCAAGAGCCATCCCGAATACACCATAGCCTCCATAGCCGAGGCCTGCGGCCTGCAGAATACCGTGACATTCAACCGCGCCTTCAAGCGCGTGTTCGGCATCACGCCGTCGGAGTACCGGGCCGACATCGAAGCCTCGCGCAGCGGCAGTCATGTAGAGATGCCACACGACGGGAAATAACATGTCATTTAGCGTCGTCACATCGCTCAATACGGCACGCGTGCTGTTTGCTCTCGCGGTCGTAGCTGATGCCCAACAAGAGCAGGTTGTCGGCATATTGGGCCACCTTCTCAGGATATTTCCTGCACTTGATTTGCGAGAGGGCTGTGTCGGCTGTCTGATTGTACTTCAGTTCGATAAGAGCTTCCAGCGACTTGGCCACCTGCGTCCAGTTGTTATCCTCCACGGCATTGACCATCTCGCCGGCCACCTCGCGGTTGGGGATGTAGCACTCGCTGCGCCGCCAGTCGTAGCTCAGGTAGCCCAGATGAATGAGTACCGTCAGCACGTCATCCTTCGAGCGGATGACCGACATGTCGTTCTGAAACTTCGTCGGATTCACCTTGCACCGCCCGCCGGCCAGCATCTCGATAACGTCATCCTTCAGACCCTCGTAGTTCATCTGGATATAGCGGGCCACGGCGTCGTAGGCACCCGTCGAGGCCCAGAAGCTGGTACAGTAGCCATTGTCTATGGCCTGCATCACAGAGTTGGGGTTGAACACCGATGCCTCGTTGCCTATCTGATAGCCGTCGTACCACTTCTCCAGCTCATCGAAGTCCATACCGTATTTCGCGGCGAGGGCTCTCACCTCGTCCTTGGTGAAGCCGAAATAGCCAGCCATGCGCCGGGGCGTCACCATCGAGTACTCCTGGAAGTTGTTCAGGGCCGACTCCGTCTTATACTTCTTGACAGGCAGGATGCCCGTCATATATGCACCGGCAAAGGTCTGTTGTGTCAGCCCTCCCTTGAACATCCGACGGAGCCAGGACACATAACTGTCCATAGCCTCACTCCCCGGGGCGAACTCACGGCAGATGGCATCCCACTCGTCGATGATGAATATGAACTGTTGCTGATATTTGACCGCAATGCGGAAGAGCAATGCCATCAGATCGTCGCCCTCTTCCTGCAAAACGTCAGGATAAGCCCGCCCGATGTCCGCTCTCAGCTCGGCATCCATCTTCTGGACAATGTCATCCGTCTTATACCGTGTCACGAAGTCGCTGAGGTCGAGATAGATGACAGGATACCTGTTCAGGTGCTTCTCAAAAGTCGGGTCAGCGGCTATCCGAAGGTCGGAGAACAAGGCCCGCGAGTCGCACGACTGGTCGTAGTAGGCGCAGAGCATCTTTGCCGCCATCGACTTGCCGAAGCGGCGGCAGCGCGTCACGCAGCTGAAACGACGCTCTGTAAACAATGTGTCGTTCACAATAGAGATAAGCCCCGACTTATCGACGTACTCCCCATTCCTAACACTCTGGAATCCGGCATTGCCTGTATTGATGTAGTTCCCCATACCGATAATTTTTCTGCAAAGATAATGCTTTTTCCCGAAACGGCAAAACTTTTCCCGCAGATAATGTCACGGGCTGTGGTATGGCATACGCCACTCTGCTATGTCTTTGGGCTTCGCCATCAACGTGCGATAACAGCGTAAAAAACAGGCTGTTGGACAAATTGTTTGATAGAAACGGACAAATTGTTTCATCGCGGGCACCTTTATTTACTACGCGCGGACAATTTGAAGTGGGGTTGCGACAAAATGTTATAAACTTCCGCTGCTGAAGTTTTGTTAATTAAACTGAAATTACGAACTTTGCAGGCGGTATACCAATAATATGATGTCAGTAATTAAGAAATCGACCTTTCTTGGTCTGCTGCTATTGGCGACGTACCATGCCAGTGCCCAGGTGGCCTTACGCACAAATCTGGCATACGATGCTACGCTGACACCGAATCTCGGAGCGGAGATGCGGCTCGATTCGGCGTGGACCATGGGCATCAACGTGGGCCTGAACGCATGGGACATCAACAAGGCTGAGAACAAGAAGTGGCGCCACCTGCTCGTCAGCCCCAATGTGCGCCGATACTGGGGGCGCCGGACGGAGCATGCCGCACCCGACTCCCTATGGGGCATACCGCCCACGGAGAGCCGCTCCCTCCGCTATCTGGAAATGAACGCCATCTACAGCCACTTCAACGTGGGCAACACCCGCATCCCATTCGGACTATACAATGCCATCAAGGACCGACGCCTGCAGGGCGATCTGGTGGCGCTTGGCGCGAAATACGGATGGTCGTGGATCATGGCACGCCACTGGCGCATTGAGGCAGAGGCCGGCATCGCCGTCGGCTATGCCTGGTTCAAGGAGTACGACTGCGAGACCTGCGGCACCTACTACGGCCGCGGCGACCGCATCTTCCTCCTCCCTCAGTTAGGAGTTAACGTGGTGTACATCATCAATTGAATCTCTCTGTGTGTATGACAATAGAACAATTGCTACAGCTTAAAGACTTGGGCGAAGTGACCAAGGTCCAGTTCAAGGAGCGCATCATCGACAGAAATGATGTGTCCTGCGAGCTTGTCGCCTTAAGCAATGGCTGTGGTGAGTGGGCGGGAAAAGACCCATAGTGGTAATAGATACGGAATAAACGATAGAAATGAGATAAAGAAATGAGTATTAACAATTTTAAACTTTCGAAAGTTATGAAAAAGAATTTCAGATTTGCCTTGATGAGTGCGATAGCACTCGTGGGCGCAGCTACGTTTACTGCATGCTCGTCGAGCGACGATGTGGCAGATGTGAACCCGACCTACGACGGTACCTCGGTTCGCACGGACTTTGCCTTCAACATCACGAAGGCCTCTCAATCTCAGACACGTATGACGGCTACTAATGTGCAGGAGCCAACTGGGTTCCGTGGAATGCAGGATATGTATCTTTTCGCTATGCAAGGAGTACCTGGGGAGGATGGTACTACTCGTCATCAGACTTATGCATTACAAACTCTTGCTGCTAATCTTTTGGATGATGATGATGCGACTACCACTCCTTCTAGTAAAGTTTATCCTTTGACAATTCCTGTCGGAACAGACAATTTCCTATTTTATGCTCGTGCCTTACGGAATAGTGAGACAAACTTTCAGGTAGGTAAAGTTGGTTTTAATAATCTTGAAACTACTACTACTACTACTGATATTTCTTTCAACCTTGCTCCGATTGAGAAGCCATCTAGTGTTACAGCCGCCAGAAGTGTTACTGAAGAAAAGTTTGTGACTTATCTTAACAATATTGCCGGAGCACAATATAATGTGGAAAACACTTGGGCTGGTACAGTAACGAAGGCAGAAACAGACTCACGCTATTCAGGAATTGCAAAGCTTTATACTGATTTTGCTAAGCCTGTTGACGGCGAGGTGCGTTCTGGTTCTTCTGAGTCTATCATGCGTACAATTCGTGACCTTTACACCTCAATGAAAGGTATAATCGAATTGTCAAATGGCACCGATGAAGTAAGTGTGGCGATTAATGGTATCGCTGATGCCGTATGTACTGAGATTGAGTCATCTTCATCGCCGATATTCACATTGACAGCACCAACAGGTGGCTTATATAATCAATCGGACCCCTATACGATTGCATGGGCCGGGGGTATAAATGAATGGGAAAAGAATTTCCCGGCTTCTTACGACCTGCCTATGGGTGCTGCCCAGTTGGTATGGGATTCTACAAATAAGAAAATCAAGTACAACACAAACTTCGATTACTCTCCGCAAACCGCTACATCTTCAACGTTGGGGGTAGATGTTACCAAAATTGCTTATCCTGCCGAAATACTCTATTATGACAATTCTCCCCTTCGCGCTACAGATGAGTATAAAACAGTTGCACAATACCCTACCACCACAACTCTTTGGGATGCTGAGCCTGGTAGTAAAACAGGTGCTTTCGACGGCACTTGGTTAGGAACGAGCGTACAGCCATCCACACGTGCCGTGGCCATGAAGAACAATGTCAACTATGGCGTGGCATTGCTGGAGTCAACAGTTAAGCTGAATCCTAGTGTGACTACTACTCTTAATGACAATAGGAACGCGATTGTGGCTGGTTCTGGTAATCAGAGCTTCCCAGTATCTGGTTTGACCGAAGGTAAAGGCTTTCAGCTAACTGGTATCTTGATTGGTGGACAGCCTGGTAGTGTTAACTGGAAATTGCTTCCATCAAATGCATCATTTGATTATGCAATCTATGATAAAGACCTCGATGGCACTGGAAATTGGGTAATAAATGCAACTACATCAGAACTAACAAAACTGTATACTGTTTGTTTCGACAATTTTGTCTCAGGAGGAGGTGCCCAGAAAGAGGTTTGCATAGCTTTGGAGTTTAAGAACAATATGGGTGTTGATTTTTATGGTGCCAAGAACATGATTCCTGCTGGAAACACATTCTATTTGGTAGGAAAGCTGCAAGTAACTGCTAGCAGTAGCTCCCCCGGCACATGGAAGAGTGACTATCCAACTGGCTACCGTGTATCTGAATCTGCAACTCCACGAGTATTTGGCCAGGATCACAAGACTGTTGTTACCTTTAATTTGAATGAAAATTCACTTAAGGCAGCTTATAGTACTATTCCTGACCTGCGTTCTACCGAGATGCTGTTCGGTCTGTCAGTTGATTTGCATTGGAAGAGTGGCCTGACATTTGATATAGATCTTCAGTAGTGTTACCTCTCAGTGGTAGCTGGCACGTCAGTGCCGTCCCCCATTGAGATGAGTAAATAGCAATCGTTCTTTGACTTATTGACACCCCCTAAGCATACAGGATGCAGGAACGGCCCGGCAGCGGGCGAAGAAATCCGTCCGGATGTTTGGCCGTTTCTGCACTTATTCGTATCTTTGAGCATCGCCCGAAGATACTTTCGCTCGGAAATACTCAAATAAATTTGGTGTTTCGCCCGCTTATTCGTATCTTTGCACAAAAATCAGAGTATGATGAAATATCCCATTGGTGTACAAAGTTTCGAGACCCTCCGTCAGGGAGGGTTTGTGTATGTGGACAAGACCGACCTGGTCTATAAGCTGGCCCAGGGACACATCTACTTCCTTGCCCGTCCGCGCCGCTTCGGCAAGAGCCTGCTGCTGAGCACGCTGAAGTGCTACTTCGAGGGGCGCAGGGATCTCTTCGAGGGCCTGAAGATGATGGAGCTGGAGCAGGAGTGGGTGAAGTATCCCGTGTTCAGCTTCGACTTCAACCGGTTAGAGAAACCTGCCGACCTGCGGGAGTACATCCGGCTGTCGATAGAGGAGTGGGAGAAGGAATACCCGACGGACACCATCCCCGAGAACCTGTCGCTGCGCTTCAGCCGCCTCATCGAGAATGCGCACAAGAAGACAGGGCGGCGCGTGGTGGTGCTCATCGACGAGTACGACAAGCCGCTGCTCGACCTGATGGAGACGGGCAATCCCGACGACGAGAGCCTGATGGCCGAGAACCGCAGCTTCCTGAAGAGCTTCTTCTCGGTGTTCAAGGCTGCCGACGACCACCTGCGCTTCGTGATGCTCACGGGCATCACCAAGTTCTCGCAGGTATCGATGTTCAGCGGCTTCAACCAGCCGGACGACATCTCGCTTGATAAGCGGTATGACACGCTGCTTGGCATCACGGAGCAGGAGTTGTATTCCGTTTTCGCGGAGTCAATCCGTGAGTTGGCAGATGCCTGGCAGAGTAGTGAGGCGGAAGTGAAGCAGCGGCTGAAGGCCCGCTACGACGGCTACCACTTTAGCGAGCGACTGATAGATGTATATAACCCGTTCAGCCTCATCAACGCCTTTGCCAAGCTGCAGCTGAAGGACTTCTGGTTCACCTCGGGCACGCCTTCATACCTTGTCCGGCTCTTATCAGGCCGCAAGGAGGAAATGATGCAGTACACCGGCCGCTACTATAATGAGACGATGTTTGTGGACTACAAGGCCGACAAGGCCAAGCCCCTGCCGATGATATTCCAAGGCGGCTATCTGACCATCAAGGGCTACAACAAGCAGTTTAACTCCTATCTGCTCGACTATCCGAACAATGAGGTGCGGCAGGGTTTCATAACGCTTCTGGCCAACAACTATCTTCAGCCTGCAGAAGATGCGTCATCGTGGGTTCAGGAATTCGTGATGGCACTTCAGGAGGCCGATACCGACCAGATGCGCCGTCTGCTGACCAGTTTTCTGGCCGAGACACCCTACGCCATGCGGCCGAAGAAGGATCAGAAGGACCGCGAGCTGTACTTCCACTACACGTTCTACCTGATCATGCGGCTCATCTCGTGCTACACCGTCTATACGGAGAAGCAGCTCAGCGAGGGCCGGGCCGACTGCATCGTGGAGACCTCGCAGCAGGTCTACATCTTCGAGTTCAAGCTCGACGGCACGGCCGACGAGGCCCTGCAGCAGATCCATGACCGGGGCTACGCCAAGGCATACGAGGCCGACGGTCGGCCTATATATATAATAGGTGTTAGCTTCTCGAGCAAGACGGGCACCATCGAGGAGTGGAAAGCTGAAGCGAAGAGTGAAAAGTGAAGAGTGAATAATTTCTTGCCGTGCAAGCGTCGCAAAGCGCCGGGCGGATACCGCTGTAGAGATAGGCGGAGAAGGGGGGCAGGCTTTATCAGTCGCCCCCTTTATGTGTACTTTAGGGGGGAGAAAGAGTTAACAGGAGGGAATGTGGATGAGATATGAATTGTAGGAAGTGGAACATAGGCAGAATGGTGGTGAGTGCAGCCCTGGGGGCTGTGCTCACAGGCTGCGGTATGATCGATGAGGACTTGTCCGACTGTGGCAAGGAAGCCACGGTGGACTACGAGGTGCAGTTAGTGACGAACATGAGTCTGGAGCTGGAGCTACAGCTCGACGCGCAGACCGACAAGGAGATCATGGACCTGCTGCGCCAGTACATGTCGCGCATCTTCACGGATCACGCCCACGACGTAGACCTCTCGTTCTATGAGACCCAGGGCGACTCTGCCCGTCTGCTCCACGACCAGCATATCATGGATGCCAACCAGCGCCGCTATGTGCTCCACTTGCCCATCCACGAATACCAGCACCTGGCAACGGCCAATCTGGTGGACAACGCCATGGTGAGCCTGGCGGGCGATGAGCGCTGCCATCGCTCGCAGCTGCTGCAGCAGAAGGGCGACACCATCACTCCCCATACCACCGGCCTCTTTACGGCCCGACTGCCGATGCAGCTGGTGGAGGGCGTTGACCAGACGTTCTACGTGCGCCTCTACATGGCCAACTGCGCCTCGGCACTGGTGGTGGACCCGCGCCGCTTCAAGGCCGATGACATCCGCGTGGTGGCCTCGGGCTTCGCCTCGCGGTATCAGATCTGCGATAGTTCCTTCGTGTTCGACACCGCCGCACCAGTCATTGCTACCGACAGGCTGACGGCCAAGACCGACCCGAGGGTATGCTACTGCACGGTGAACTTCCCGTCGAGGGAGGCTGGACAGACGCGCTCCGGCCATGCTGCTGTCGGGGATTTGCACTCTGTTGTCGGGGATTTGCAATCCCCGACCCGCACCGTCATCGAGACCCAGGAGCCCTTCGTGGCCCAGCCCGGCGAGCAGTCGCTGTGGGAGTACCGCGTCTACGTGACGAATGCCGACGGCACGGTGACGGAGAGCATCGTCGGCATACGCGAGCCCCTGCGTGCCGGCCAGCTGAAGATCATCCAGGTGTGGATAGGCGACGACGGCCGCGTCAACAGCGAGTCGCCCGAGGTGGGTGTCAGCGTGACGCTCGACTGGAAGCCGGGCAATACGTATGAGCCGGAGATATAATAAGGGAAAAGTGAATAGTGAATAGTGAAAATTTTGCTGCCGCCCTTTTTAAAATGAAGAATGAAGAATATGCTGCCGCCCTTCAGGGGCACGGCAGACAACTAAATAATAAAATCGTAAATCGTAAATAGTAAATAGTAAAATAGTAAATTAACATAGGTGAGTGAAGTGAAGAGACATATTGGATTGTTGCTGTTGTCCGTGCTGGCATTGGCCATCACGGGCTGCAAGGACTATGAGGCTGACAATCTGAGCCGCGAGCCAGTCAGTGTGCAGTTTGCCTTTTCACTATCCTCCACCCGTGATGGCTCCCATACCCGACAGTCCGATGGTGTTGTGAGCAATACAGCGGTGGAAATTCTGAAAATCGTCCCGATGCGTGGCGGGGCTATTGACGACTCCGAAGTGTCCAACTTGGTTGAGGTAGTCGATAAAACGGGCCCGGCGAAATTTTATCGCTATGGTTACTGCAATATGCAGCCGGGCGTGGACGGCTGCCTGGTGTATGCCAAGGCAACGGATGAGGGCGGCTTAGAGGCGACACTCCCCGAAGAAGTGACATCTACCGACGACATCTCCTTTGCGCCGACGACTATCTATAACTATACAACGGCTCCAGCTGATGGCGAAGCCTGGGATATAGCGGAAGCCCTGACGGCCGTTGCAAATACCGGAGGGTGGTCGACCACAACCAATACCACGCTCAAGAACCTTTATAACAACTTTATCAACCACGGCTACGACCTGCCAGGCTCTGCTGCCAGTGTGATGGCATGGATTAAAGCACTGAAAGAGGAGGCGGGGAAGATGAGTGGGTTGTCTGGAACTGATGAGACCCTCAGAGGGACTTTAGCCAAGATAGCCATTCCGACGACATTGCCGAACTATCCGCAATCCGTTGGACTGCCCGACGGTGCGGCAGCCCTGAGATGGACAACGTGGACTGATGGACAGGGGAAGCATACCGGCTTTATGCCCCAGCTGCAGACCACCACCATCGACAACATCAACACCGTGTCGCGCTTCGCCTATCCTCCTGCGAAATACTATTTCGTTAATAGCTCCATCAAATCATCGGATACGCCCGTTGATCTGGCGTCCCTATACAATACTAATAATACATGGGAAGGGGTGCTGCAAAACTTTCCCATTGAGGGAGTCACTGATGCTTCCAGAGCCATCGCCCTCAAAGATCCGGTGCAATATGCGGTGGCTCAGCTGAACATGACGGTGAAAGCCAGTGCATCGCCGCTGAAGGATGACAATTCTGCTGATGTCACCCTCGGAACAGAAGTCTTCCCTCTACGGGGTATCATCGTCGGCGGCCAGCGCGCTGCCGACTACAAGTTTGAACCCGTAAGCAATTCTGACGCCAACGTGAAGTTCGTTTACGACCATCAGGGCATGGACGGCAGGTATCTCACCACCACAGCTACTGCCGCCACTAGCACACTCGTTCTGCAGAGTTACGACGGTGAGGACGTGTTGATTATCCTGGAGTTTGAGAACAAGAGCGGTCAGGCGTTCAAGTGCGTTGACGGCATAGTCTATCCCGATACCCGCTTTTACCTGATAGGGCGGGTTAGTCCCGACGATTTTGTCGTCTCCATAGCGCCAGATGTCCTTCCAGAAGGAGCAAAAGACCGCGTGTTCACCAAAGACTACATCACGACGGTGAATATGACGGTGACGTCGCTGGCGAAGGCATACAATGTGCTGCCCAACCTGCTGACGAAGAATCTGGAGATAGGCGTGGAGACCACTCCGCAGTGGGTAGCCGCCACGCCGACCCCCGTGCATTTGAATTAGAATATATGCAGATGAGACATATCTATAGACATATTGGATGGCTGACGGGCTGCATGCTGATGCTGCTCCTGGCGGTGGGCTGCTCCTCTGGCTCTGAGGATGCGGAGAGTCCGCTGCCTAAGGAGAAGCCCGTGCTCAAGGTGTACGTCTTCGCCCCTGAGAAACCCATCGTCACCCGTGCTGACATCGGCAACGTGGATGCCTCAGCCGAAGAGGCTGCCATCAACACGCTCGATGTCTGGGTGTTCGAAACGGGCACAACGACCCTCGTCGGCCATGTCCATCAGTCTAATATCTCATGGGATGGCCAGAAGGAGGTGGCCATCAACGTCAGCGACGATTTTGCCAGCCGCAAGCCCAATGTGGACATCTACGTCGCGGCCAATGCCGACGCTGCCGGTCTGGCGCTCGGAGCCACATCTACTGCCTCGGCTTTGGAATCCGCCATAATAGCGAGCGACTACTTCGGCCTAACCAGTCCTGTCAGCTCCGTACCCGTAGAGGGGCTGCCGATGTCGGGCCTGCTGAAGGATCAGGCGGTCACGGACACCTCGCCCGTCTATGCCGTCACGCCGAGGGTCAAGCTCGTTCGCGCCGTGTCGAAGGTGCGCTTCATCTTCACTAAGTCGGTAAGCGTGGCCAATGATGAGAGCCTGAAGGTGAACAGTATCTCCCTCAACGGCGGCGTGCTGCCCAAGCAGGAGTACCTCTTCAATAGTAGTGACAATGTGGTTGCCGACAACTATGAGACAGCAGCGGCCACGCTCGTCTCGGAGGTCAGTGGCGACGCTATTAATTCCTGCGACAACCCTTCTATATATATATATAAGGTGGAGCAGACTGGTCAAGAGTATGAGAACAAGATTAACGATGGACTCGAGGAACATGTCGTGGAAGACGTGACCACCCCCGCCGCTCTCTCCGAGCTTGGGCGCTTCTACCTGCGTGAGTCCGACAAGAAGCTCGCCGGCACTATCAGCTTCACCTCGGAGGGCACAGCGAAAAGCACTACCTTTGAGATGGCAGAAGCCGGCGACTTCTCGCGAAACCACACCTGGATAGTATACGCCTACTTTCTGGGAGGAGGTGAGCTGAAGGTGAATGTAGTGAACGTGAAGAGCTGGACGGCTCAAGACGGGACGCATGCCATTTATAATTGGTAGCGAGCTGGATAGTGAATAGTGAATAGAGAATAGTGAATAGATTAAGAGCGATAGAAAGATGGACGTGCCGCTGCCTGCTGACAGGCTGCCTGCTGAACCTGTTGGCCTGTTCCGACGAGCAGGATACGCAGAACGGCGCACAGCCCGACGGCAACCTGCGGCTGGCTGCAGTCACCCGTGCCGGCGAGGACTACTACCCCCTTACAGAATACGGGAGCCGGATTGGCCTGATCATCGCCACAGCGGATGGCATCGCGAGCAGCAACGGTGTTTTCAGCTATGCCGATGCGGCCTGGTCATCGACAGCATCCGTCAGGGAGAATACACAATACTACATCTACGGCTACCTGACAAACACGAACACCTCGGGCATCACCACTACTCCCACTAAGCCTGCCGGGGGCGACTTTTCCGGGGGTGCCGACTTGGCACTCAGCGGCCTGCCCGTCATCACCGGCGACGATATCTGCATCATCGTGGGCGTGGAGAAGGTCAACAGCATGAATGCACCATGGAATGTCACCGAGGGCAGCTACGGCTATCTCTCTACGACTGCCGACGAGAACTACGTCAACCTGCTGCTCGACCACCTGTACACGAAGTTCACCCTGCAGTTCTGCATAGGCTCGGTGTATGCCGAACTGCGCGAGATACGACTGAAGACCGTCAAACTGTCTACTACTTCGGGCGAAACGGCCAGTGCTGTGGTCAGCCTCAGAAGCGGCTTCGGCATAGGCACGCCGGTATTTACTCTTTCCAATGGCAGCTTCGACTTCGACATGCTCCCTGAGGAAAAGCTCCTGACGACCACCCCTGCCTTAACGGGCACCACGGCATACTGCGTACCCAATATTTTCGAAGGCTCGACGCTCAAGCTCACCAGCACCTACGACGTGTATGACCGCAAGGGTAACAAGATTGCTGAACGGACGGCGGAGAACAAGATAGCAGTCACAGGTATGGCCCCCGGCAAAAGCTGCCAGCTGACGCTCACCGTGGAGCCTACCTATTTATATATATTGTCTGACGACGACCTCGACAACCCCGAGGTGAAATTGACAAGTGAATAGAGACATGCTGATGAAGATATATTCTGACCATAATACGATAAACACCAGGCGATGGGTGATAGTACTGTCACTGCTCGTCTGCCATCTCTCATGCGGCTTTGCGCAAATAAAGATTGGCGGCAACGTCTACGGCGGCGGAAATGAGGGCGACACTGGCGGCAGCACCAGTGTCACCGTGCGTGCCGGCGACTTTAATGGTGCCGTCTTCGGCGGTGCCCGTCAGGCTAATGTAGGCGGGTCTGCCTTCGTCAACATCGACGGAGAGCATATCAGTGGCGACATCACCATCAACTACGTCTATGGCGGCAACGACATCTCCGGCAACGTGGGGGAAAAGGTGACTGCTAACGATGACCTGCCCGTTGCCCTGACCACCCCGCCGACGGGCAAGACTCAGGCCCACGTGGTGGAGTATGGTCTCACTACCAACACTGGCGGCGATGCGGGCAAGAACACCCAGGCATACAATGCCTTCATACTCACCACCCCGGAGCGCTCTGTCACTACCAGCGGCGAGGGTGACGCCACCACCACATCCACGTACCAAATCTTCATCGGACAGATGTTCGGCGGCGGCAACGGTGCATACGACTACACCTCAGAACCCTATAAGGGCATGCAGCTACCCGAAGTGAAGCGCACCTATCAGGAGCTGCGAGGCGGAACGTTCGGCTATGTCTATGCCGGTGGCAATAATGCCACCGTCACCGACAAGGCTGACATCTGTATCGACAATAGCAGCACCATTACCACCGCGACCGATGCCCTTGTGGTGAAAGACTATACCAAGCCGGAGAATATCAGTGGCGGCGTTGGCAGTGCTGTCGACCAGCGCCTGATGAGCATGGGGCTCAACCTCTCTACGTTCAACAACGACCACCAGTTCCTGCGTGTATTCGGCGGCAACAACAAGGCCGACATGCACATACGGCCCACGTGGCACCTGCAGCAGGGCGACATCGAGAATCTCTATAGCGGCGGCAACGAGGGGCGCATGACCGCTACCGAAGGCATACTCTTGGAAATCAATCCCCAGGGAAAAGACGAGGAGAAGATGAAGCTGAAGGTGGAGAATGTGTTCGGCGGCTGCCGCAGGGCCGATGTGTGCCCCACTACCGACGTGGACGGCAAGACCCCGGTAACGAGTGTGGCGAACCTCAGCGGCTATAGATTCCCTCCCAATCTGGCAGCCCGCGTACTGGTGCGCGGCGGCGACATCACCAATGTGTATGGCGGCAACGACATCTCCGGAAAGGTCTATTTCGGCAATGCCTTGGGCGTATATACCAGTATCAAGGGCGATATCTATGGCGGCGGCAACGGCTCATACGCCTATACCGACAACCCAGACCTGAAGGACGACCTCATCTGGGGCGACTTCTATTACGATAAAGGCGATGATTCTGCCAAGGCCCTTAATGCCAACCGCCCCAATGCCGAGCAGGTATCCATCCGTGTGGCTGGTGAGGCCGACGCCAAGGGGACGATGAAGAGGCAGGTAATCATCGGCGGTAGCATCTACGTGGGTGGCAACAGCGCCACGCTGAAGCCGGATCCCGTCCATGCCAGCCTTCCCAACTATCCGATGGCAGAGCTGAAGATAGGCTCCTACGTCATTGCCGACAAAGTGTTCTTGGGAAACAACGGCGAGGAGATGATCTCGCGTGACGTGCTGGAGCAGTATGTCGGTACCGTGACGGGAGCCAACGCCACGGCGACGACCAGCGACAAGCACGACTTCAGCTCGCTTGACCTGACCGATGAGGCCGTCTTTGCAGAGTATATGAACGGCTGCGCCATGGACATGATGCCACAGGTGGTGTTCGACGACTCCACCAGGACTTCCAACCCCGACCCTGCCACCTACATCGACTACTCATCCTATTTCGGCTCCTTCTTTTGCGGCGGCAACGTGGGCAGCATGACAAAGGATGGTAAGGAAATCATAGACTTCAGCCATCCCGTCATCATCTTCGACAAGCTTGTCGGCGGATGCAACAATGCCTTTGTCTATCCTGTTGCCAAAGTGGGCGGCGGCTATCTGAATGCAGCCTATAACGGCGGCCTCACGGGCGACCCCGACGACAGCGGTGTCAAGCTACAGCTCGACCTGGAAGGGCTGAAGATACAGCCGAAGCGCTGGAAGGATGAGACCGACAAGACGCAAGGCTTGGAGTGGAACACCTACGTTGATGATACCGAGAATGTTATTGCTGATAATGCGGGAATAGGCGTTGCTTCAGACGATGACAAGAACCGCCGCTTCCGTGGCGGCAACGTCTATGGGGGCTGCTATGAGAGCGGCCACGTTAACGGCGACGTTGTCATCAACATCAACGGCACCATCATCGACCGCGAGGGCGAGCATGGCGTGTTCGATACCGTCACAGAGGATGCCGAAGGCGAGGGCATCCTCTATGACGACACCCAGTTCCACATCACCGAGCGCCGCTCCGGCGTCATCCTCGACCAGCAGGGCATGGACGTGCTCGGCTCTGCCCTGAGTGTGTTCGGCGGCGGCTACGGCAAGGACTCCGAGATATGGGGCAGCACCACCGTCAACCTCAACAAGGGCTATGTGTTCCAGATCTTCGGCGGCGGCGAGATGGGGGCTATCGGCAAGGGCACGCGCAACGAGACCACTCACAAGTTAAACGATAGTTCATATTCATATAATGCCGCCTACAGCACCACCATCAACCTGCATGGCGAGGTGGCCGGCGTGTCGAAGGGCGTCACGCTGACTGACGCCCAGGAGGCGATGCTCGCCGAGGCGGAATTCATCTACGGCGGCGGCTTCGAGGGCCTCATTAGCGGCGACACCCACATCTACCTTGGCAACGGCCGCGTGTTCAACACCTTCGCCGGCTCGTGCAACGCCGACATCCTCGGACATACCGAGACCTACGTGGGTAAGGGCAAGAATGCCAACGGCACCGTCGTTGCCGGCTTCCCTTGGGTGCGTGACCACGTCTATGGCGGCAACGACCTCGGTGGGCGCATACGGGGCTCCGCCAGCTTCAGCGGGAAGCTGAGCGACTTTGCTCAGGGCAAGAGCTATTCCTCCGCCGTGGCCGCCCCCACCACTGCCTCCGCCTATATGGAGTACACGCAGGGCCGCGTGGACCGCATCTTCGGCGGATGCTATGGCGACTATGACTACATCACGGCGACGGACAATCCGTTCAACAACGACAAATACTCCTTTGAGACCTACCAAGGCAGCGAAACCCACACCTATGGCATCAAGTATTTCAAGCCCTACCTGAACAATGCCTTCGTCAACATCATACCGACGAGCAATGCCAACAACGCCATCTCGATGGTGTTCGGCGCCGGACAGGGCATCAGCGGCGACCGCGACGGCGACGACATGCAGGACCGCAGCTACGTGCTCATCGACATTCCGCAGACCCAGGAGAAATTCAAGGGGCTTGAGGTATTCGGTGCCGGAGCCTACGACGGCCTCGGCATGCGCTTCGACCCAGCCAACGACAGCGAGAAGGTGACCACCGCCAACAGCGACAAGGCGACGGCCATCGTCGACCTGGTACGTGGACAGATAGCCGCCGCCTATGGTGGCAGCTACAACGAGGGCATCACCCGCCGCACGATGGTCAACGTGCCCGCCGGCTCCACCATCCGCTTAGGCAGCATCTTCGGAGGGGCCTACGGCAACAACACCTTCAAACCCTGCGACGTCTACGAGTCGCACGTGGAATACCACAGTGCCGACGCCTGGCTGATATGCAACCCGTTGAGGCTGGATGACGACGGCAACACGATTGGTGACAGGCGCATGAAGGGAGCCATCTATGGCGGCAACAACAACGAGCGGCGCACTATCTATGCCAAAATCAACGTCGACGTGAAGGTGAACCAGGATCACTGGAAGAATGGCGCCACCACCGGCAACATCTATGGCGCGGGATGCGGTGCCAACACCTGGGCCGAATATACCGAGGTAAACCTCAACAGCGGCGCAGAGGTCTACGAGGTCTACGGCGGCGGCGAGGCCGGAAAGGTGTTCAATACGCTGAGCGTGGAGAAGTATATGCAGAAGTACAAGGATACCCCGCCAGATGGTGTCGTCGTCGATGGCGACTGGGCTACTGTGTGGCCGGCTGCCTGGACGTTCGGGAGATACTATACCCCCAATGCAGCCTTTGATAATTACAGGGCTAACGACTTGACCAGCCTCAACAATACCGACCTGGTGACACGTGCCGCCTTCGACGACCGCACCACCAAGACATACCCTTACCGCTACAACACCAACGTGCTTATCCGCCGGGGAGCCCTGGTCAACAACTATGCCTACGGCGGCGGCCTCGGTGCGGATGCCAAGATCTGCGGGTCTACCTACATCGCCCTGCTCGGCGGCACGGTGAAGAAGGACTTGTATGCCGCCGGCACCAGTGGCGCCGTGCAGGACTGGCTCGACGACCAGCGCTTCACAGCCAGTGCCAACGCTTACGTGGCGGGGGGAACGGTGCGCAATGTCTACGGCGGCGGATGGGAAGGCAGCGTGGGCCACCACGAGGGAGCCATTGAGAACGACCCCTCTGGCGACAGCCTCGGCGAGACGCACGTCGTCATCGGCATACGCCGGGACCAGCCCGACAACCAGCTTATCGACGACCTGACATACGCTAAAGGTAGCAAAGCCACGGTTGACGACTACGGCCTTTACTACGGCGTGCCGGCCATCCAGCGCAATGCTTACGGAGGCGGCGAGGGCGGCGCCGTATTCGGCACCACCAGCATCACGCTGAACAACGGATACATAGGCTACGTCTATTCTGACAGCGAACCCGAGGACAAGACGATTCCTTACGTCAATATCTACGATGGCTACTATCAGGAGAAACTGCACGACGAGACATGGACGGACCACGTCGGTGAGAACCGCTTAGAGGGCAGTGGCAACTTGTTCGGCGGCGGCTACGTGGACAACAGCAGTGTAGACTTCACCAACGTCACCATGTATGGCGGACTGGTGCGCAACAGCCTCTTCGGCGGCGGCGAGATTGCGGCTGTGGGAAGAGGAAAAGTGAAAGCGGGAGGCTATCAGAACAGTGAGCGCAACTACATAGGCACCACCAAGCATGGCAAGACCACGGTGACGATGTACAAGGGACACGTGCAGCGCGACGTCTTTGGCGGCGGCAAGGGCTACGACAACTTGGGCAAGGTGGGTACGCTCTATACCGACGGCTACGTGTTCGGACAGACCGAGGTGCGCATACGCGGCGGCGAGGTGGGCACGGCCACCAACTATGCCGACGGCTACGGCAACGTGTTTGGAGGCGGCGACATCGGCTACGTCTACGGCCTGGGGACGGCCGACGAGGCGGGCGAGAAGCCATCGCCCGACCACTATTACTATATAGGCTATCGATGCAAGGCGGCATACGGTACGTATAAGGCCGGCGACGTCATCGCCAAGCAAGACTATGACAAGTTCGGCGACGGCGACAAGAGCAAATGGGAAAAGGTGTGGACGGAGGATGTCAAGGTGGTGGTGGAACCCTACGCACAGGTGACAGACGCCGGCGGCGTGACCATCGACGGCACAGCCTACCCCCAATACAGCTATGTGCCCACCGACGTGCTGAACAAGCTGAAGGGCAAGAACGACGTAAGCGATGGAGCCACGTGGAACAATCTCGACGACAGTGGCGTCATCATCCATAACGCCGTGTTCGCCGGCGGCAACATCGCCGTGGGCAGCGACAAGGTGTATGCCAATGCCGTCACCGTGTTCGGCAATGTCACCGCATCGCTGCGCGACATCTACCGCCGCGACCTCATCACCATCGGCACCGAGCATATCGGCGGACTGTACGGTGGCGGCAACCTGTCGCTCGTCAACGGCTACCGCGAGATGCACATCTCCAACTACGGCACCGACTACTACGGGCTGTCGCAGGAGGTGACCTACGACTACTACCAGAACCAACTGACCGACCGCGAGCGTGCCTACTTCCGCCTGCGCTATACATGCCTGACGGCATTTCAGGGCGGCAAGGATGCCCAGGGCATCACCTACAAGGGGCATCAAGTGGGCGACCAGATCTATGAGGACGAGTTCAACGACTTGCCTGACGCATACAAGTCGGTGCAAGGCGAAGGGGTTAGCGACGCCTACTGGAAGCTCGACGGCGTGTGCTCCATCTATGCCGGCCGCCTGCTGAACACGCTGCAGCGTGCCGACCTGGTGGGCGTCTATGGCTCGCGCCTGGTGCTGCAGGGCGCACGCGACCGCGTGACCGACGTGGTGGACTACACCCGCTACACCATCAACCGCGTGGGAGAGTTGTCGCTCAAGAAGGTGGACTCACCCGCCGGCGAGACCGACGACACCAACATGAGCCACGGCAACTACTTCGGCATCTACAGCGTGGTGAACTACTTAGGCAACATGACCAGCGACGTGCTCTTCGACGATGTACGCACGTCGGATACCAGCGACACCGACGACCATACCACCTATTATGATTGGAAGAAAAGCAACCCCAACAGCCGCAAGCGAAACACGGCCACCTGCCACAACCAGGTGGCACTGGCATCGGGCGTGTTCCTCGAACTGACCAAGGAGACGAGCACCGCCGAACGCAAGGACTACGGCTACATCACCGGCGTGGTGGAACTGGACCTCATCAATGCCAAGGCCGACGAGATTGGTGGCGGCTACGTCTACGCCAAGAACGAGCACGGCACGCGAAGCACGGTGGACTATACGATGGTGACACTCTCTGAATTCAACAACGACCTGCGCACCTATAAGATGTACACATATAATGAGGAACCCGACCACCTACAGTTGATACAGACATCGGGCAACTTCATCCACGACTCACGAAAGATCATCATCGACGACTGCTACCCTCACAACATGTCGTATGACCATACGAAGGCCCCCTACTCCGAGGCGCACTACTGGTACATCAAGGGTAGCATCTACATCTACGACCAGGTCATCTCGGCCTACACTGGCTCGCCAACGGCCTACACCCGCGAGAAGCAGATACCGCTCACCATCACTGCCGGCTCGCACGGACAGCTGAAACTGGTCAACGTGCAGCCCAACCTCTATGCCTACTACGAAAATTTCGACACCAGGACGAAGATTGGAGAGGACGGTGTGAAAGTGAACAACAACAGCGTGACCTACAAGCTTAACGACATCATCACCTACTGGGATTGGAGCCAGCTGCCTGAGAAAGAGCGAGAGCTGTTCGTCGAGGAGACCTACGTCAGCACGTCGGCCTATAAGCTGAGTGCCGGTGACACCGAGGAGCATCCTGCCGGCGAGGTGATGCTGCCAGATGACTACAAGACTCTCAAGAACAGTCATCCGACGCTATACGACATAGCGAATGAAAAGATGGTCGATGCAGACGACATCATCCACCCGTCGAACAACATCAGCCATAAAACGGGCTACGTGGTCAGCTTCGAAATGGACACACCGCCCGACTGGAACACGTGGTATTCGAAGAAGACGGGAGACATCGACAAAATCAGCACAACAGCATACAAGAATCTGACAGACACGGAACAAGACGGTTACCGGCCCGGCCCCACCTTCAAGCTGACAGCCGACGGAAGCCAGGTGTTCGGCCAGCGGCACTATGATGAGGGCGAGATCATCCCGCAGTCTGTTCACGACGCCTATAGCCCCGGCACTGGCGACCAAGCCACTGTGAGCCGCGCCTACGTCACGGCAGAACAGGTGTCGTACACATATAACAGCCAGTCCAAGACCGTCAATGCAGGCACCGCCATCTCCGAGACGGAATACAACGGACTGGACACAGCCACCAAGGCCAAGTTCAAGGAAGCCAAGATGTGCATCAGCACGCTGAAGCTGAGCGACGAGACATACATCCTATATGGCGAACTGCTCAATGAAGACAAGATTGACGAACTGGCCCGAGCCTTCAGTGCCAGCGAGAGTACTGCCGACATCGCTGCCATGAAGGCGGAGATAGAGGCCTGCCTCTCCGATGCATACATCTGCGAGGAGGGAGGCCTGTACGGCGGCCACAGCTATGACGGCGGCACCAACTATGACGCCCTGGAAGGCTGGGCAGCCCTGACGGCTGAAGACCGCAATTCGAACAAGTTCACATTCAACTTCGATGCCTTGGACGTCCTGGCCGACCCCGACTATCGGGGCGACATGAACTATTACAGAGCACCATACAACGAGGTGAAGAACGTGGAGTACACTGCCATCTATAACGGCGATGAGCCGCTCACGCCTTCTGTGTCCATTGATGGAGTAGCATCATCCATCACGCAGGGTACAGAGCTGACTCGTCCGCAGTATGAACAGCTGGCCAACGAGAAGTATCACTACACGCCCATCCGCGTCACGACCACCGCTGAAGATGGCGACGACTACTACATCGCCAAGCAGGCCTTCTCGCGTGGCAACATGGCATACGCCGAGGGCCAGGTCATCAGCTCGGGCACCTACCGCGCACTGTCGGCTACGGAACGCGCCGACTGGGTGACGGTACTCAAGTTCACCAACACCAGCTCCGACGACAAGATGTACTTCTACTGCCGCGAAGACTACACGGGAGTTACGTCGGTGACCAACCTTGAAAGCGGAGGCACGGTGAGTGACGGCACTGTCAACGGCTCCGGCACCACCGTCGGCAAGGGCTGGGTCATCTCGCAGGCCGACTACACCACCCTGAAGAACGAGCAGAAAGACTTCATCATCAAGGGTGAGGAACCCACGGAGTCGACCACCCTCTACGTCAGCCGTGAGAGCGACATCAGAGACCTCTCGAAGGAGAAGATCATCAGCGTCATCTACCAGTACACCTATAATGAAGGCTCCGACGACGGCGACAACGTGGAGCTGGTCAACGAGATGCACATCATCAACATCCACCTGCAGTTTGAGAGCGGAGCACCCATCATCGACCAGCTGTTGCCGCCAGAACTCGTGCTGCCGGGCACCATCGTGGGCATGAACCAGCCCAACGTCACACCGGGGGCCTATGAACTCATTGGAGGCGGATGGGAAATCTTCGACAACGAGACCGACGCCAAGCACAACCGCAACGGACAGACCTACCGCAACAACGAGACACCGATGTACTGGTATCAGAACAACTACTGGGTGGCCTACTATGCCAAGAGCTATCTCGGAAAGACCTACTCGAACCCCGTGCAGTTCAGCGTGGCCAACTACCACGACCTGGCCAAGGTGATGGGCGACAAGGAGCATCACTACTACATCGACCACAAGGATGCCTCCAAGGAGCGCAACCCGAAGATATACATCAACGACTACTCGACGCTCGACGACGAAGACCCGATGAAAAACGCCAACGGCCTCGACCTGCTCAAGCAGCTCTACGACCTGAGCCTGCTGACCACTGAGGCAGCCACCGGCGAGCTGGAGGGCCACGCCCTGCTCAACGAGCGCGTGAAGGGCGGCGAGAATCTGGACTTCATACTCCGCACCAACATCGACCATAGCAGCCCTTGGACACCCATCGGCAGCACGCAGTGCTTCGGCGGCACGCTGCATGGCGACGGCTATACCATCAGCGGCCTCGACCACTCGCTCTTCGACAAGCTCTGCGGCGCGGTCTATAACCTCGGCGTCACCGGTTCGTTCTCCGAGGCCGGCATCGCCAACAGCGGCGAGGGCTACATGGAGAACTGCTGGATAAGCACCACGGGAACACCCGACGGCTCACTAAGGGCTGTATTCGGCAATCCTACGGCCACAAGCGGCATAAAGGTGGTGAACTGCTACTATCCTGAGGGCAAGAACTACCTGACCACCGACAATGGCCGTGGACTGGCCAAGCCCATGTCGGCCAGAGCCTTCTACGACGGCACCGTTGCCTACGACCTCAACGGCTTCTACCTCTGGAAGCGATACAACGACCACAGCACGCCTGCCGGCACGCCCACGGCGTATAACTACTACGTTGACGACACTGACACTGGCGGCAACGCCATCCTGACGCTCAGAACCGATGGCAAGTACGGCGAAGACGTGAGCCTCTGCTCGTCGGGATTCGATGGCTTCCGCTATGTGGAAGACCGCTACGGCGACGGTGACTTCATCTATCAGGAGGGCACTATCCCCGAAGAGGACAACATCAGACTCTATACGCCCGTCGGCTCTTCCGACCCCATCGCAGCAGGCTACTACCCCATCTGGCCCGACGACTACCTGTTCTTCGGCCAGAGCCTGAACTACGGACAGGTGACGGGTCGCACCCACCAAGGCCGTCCCTCGCGAATCGCCAAGGGAGGCGACCGCCTTACTACCGACGTAACGGGCAACCGTGTCTACCGCGCACCGGCATATTTCCGTAATTACAACATGGCGACCGTTCACTTCAACCCCTACGCCGTCTTTGTCGAAAAGAATGTCGACGGCACCGTGGAGGTACACAAGAATATGACCGCCATCGACTTCACGGGCTATAACGACACCAGCTATCCCTATGATAAGGGCTGGAAGCAGTGGTCAAAGACGTCGCAGATGCTACAGACCTCCGGAAAGTCGTCCGACGCATACGCATTCTACCCGCCACTGCTCGACGACGGCGGCCTGTCGGAGATGCGCAACATCGGGCTGACGCAGAACCTGCTGGCCTATACCGATGCCACGGGAAAGACCGCCGATGCCGTGGCCACAGCACTGCCCGACGAGGCATACGCCGAGCTTGACACTGGGGAAAAGCCGGCAAAGTATCGTGCGGTGGCATATCAGGATCCTTCGTCGGTGAAGGGGCACCACGTAAGCCTTTCCGGCAGCGACTATGTGGCAACCAACGACCACTTCTTAGTAGACAAGCAGGACTTCAACGCGCCTATCGCCTATACCTTCGCCGATGGCTATCGGATGTGGTACCAGCGTTATCCTGACACTTACGTTGCCATCTCATGGACAGATGATGACAGCAACGAATCAACGCCGCCCGTGCGCACCACGACTGGCTGGGAGGGCATCAGCCTGCCGTTCAACGCTGAGGTAGTCACTACACATCAGAAGGGCGAGATAACCCACTTCTACAACAAGAGCTGGGAGAGTAAGAACGACAAACCGGCGAAGATAGGTCACGAGTACTGGTTGCGCGAGTTTGCCGACGGAGGTACTTCTGAGGGTAGTGTCTATAAGGCAAACATGGTATTCCCAACGACTGTTCCCACGGGTGACGAATTGCCTGAGAAAAAAGAGTTCGAAAGTACCTTCCTCTGGGACTACTACTACTCGTACAACAGGTATGACGATGCCAATACCGATGACTACCAAGAGGATGACAGAGACCACGTATACTATAAGGAAGGTCGCATTTATGAGGACTATGCCTACCTGACAGCTGCCAAGCCCTACATCATTGGCTTCCCTGGCGCGACGTACCGTGAATTCGACCTTAGTGGCAATTTCACTCCAGCCAACACGCTTAACTGGCCTGTCTCGCGTAAGCTCGCCAAGCAGTATGTCACCTTCGCCTCGGCAACTGGGACGGCCATCGGCGTGAGC
This sequence comes from uncultured bacterium, assembly GCA_946188155.1. GTDB lineage: Bacteria > Bacteroidota > Bacteroidia > Bacteroidales > Bacteroidaceae > Prevotella. The sequence goes on from CAMHUC010000002.1 coordinate 58,303, forward strand.
GACCTCGCCACTGGCATCTCAGCAGATGGCTACATCTTCAAGCCCAGCTACCTGAACGAGGCGTTCGCGGCAGGCACGGCCAACACCTATACCCTCAACGCTGAGGGCAGCAGCTACGACGTGCCCGCAGAGGGCGAGGCCGTCAGCGTGGCTGCCTTCCGGCCTTACTTCGTCAAGGCTGCTGGTGGCAATGCCCGCACCCGCAGCATCATCTTCGGCGACGCGGAGCAGTCGCAGTTAGGCGGCGACGGGGAGCACAGCGATGCCGACCAGACTGGAACGCTCATCATCCGTCCCGACAAGTCGGCGATTGTGGTCACCTCGGCCCTGAGCTATACCACCGATGTGCGCATCTTCAGCACCGCAGGCGTCACGCTCCGCTCGTTCACCATCCAGCCGGGCGAGACGGTGGAGTCGCGCGTGCTCAATAGCGGTGTCTACATTGTGCGCACCCTCGACGGGCAGTACACCAAGAAGCTCAGTGTGAAATGATGCAACCACGGATGACACGGATGAAACGGACGGAAGATATGACGAAAGATGCGTCGCGCGACATACAGACCTCACAGCACAGCGGCCAGCAGGGAGAGATCATCCTCTACCAGCCCGACGAGACCGTGCGCCTCGAAGTCCGCCTGGAGGACGATACCGTATGGCTGACGCAGGCGCAGATGGCGGAGTTGTTCCAGAAAGACCAGTCGGTGATAGCAAGGCATATTGGTAATGTGTTCCGTGAAGGGGAACTCGAAGAAAAGAGTAATATGCAAATTTTGCATAATACTCTGTCAAAATATAAGCCGACAAAGGTATATAGCCTTAATGTTATTATTTCTGTAGGCTATCGGGTAAAAAGTAAAAGAGGTACTCAGTTTAGAATTTGGGCTACATCCGTTTTAAGAGACTTTCTGCTTAGGGGTTATGCTATAAATCGGCAGCTAACAGAATTAGAGCGGCATGTGGATGCCCGTTTTGATGCGCATATACTGACAGAAGAGCAACGGTTTAGGAAGATAGAGCAAGTACTTTCTGACCATCAGCAGAAGATTGACTTCTTCGTGCGCACATCGCTGCCGCCCGTTGAGGGTGTCTTCTACGACGGACAGATATTCGATGCCTACGCCCAGATTGTCAGTCTTATCAAGCAGGCCAGGCGCAGCATCGTACTTATCGACAACTACATTGACGAGACGACACTGACCATGCTCAGCAAGCGTGCAGTCGGTGTCTCGGCAACCATCTATACCCGCCCGCTCTCCCAGCAACAGCAACTCGACCTCGAGCGCCACAACCAGCAGTATTCGCCCATCGCGGTGAATATCTGCCAGCACAACCACGACCGCTTCCTCATCATCGATGACACGGTTTACCTCTTCGGTGCCAGCCTGAAGGATGCCGGCAAGAAATTCTTCGCATACATCAAGATGCAGGAGACATCGGCTGCAGAACTGCTTGGCGGAATAAGATAAATGGCAACGGATTACGCGGATGAAACGGACAGAAGATATGACGAAAGATATAACGCACGACATACAGACCACGCGGCAGGGCGTTCAGCAGGGAGAGATCATCCTCTACCAGCCTGACGAGACCGTGCGGCTCGAGGTCAGGCTGGAGGATGACACCGTCTGGCTGACAACTAATCAAATGGCTCTGCTGTTTGACAGAGAAGAGTCAAATATTCGCCGTCATATTCTAAATGTGTTTGGTGAAGATGAGCTGGAGCGTTCGAATAACGTGCAAAATTTACACGTTAATGGGGTTAAGAAACCTGTTCCCTATTACTCGCTTGATGTCATCATCTCCGTAGGCTACCGGGTTAAGTCCAAACGGGGAACTAAGTTCCGCCAGTGGGCTAACAGGGTACTTAGGGAATACTTGCTGAGAGGCTATGCCGTTAATTCACGGATTATGGCACTGGAGCAAAGGGTTGATGAGCAGGCTTCTCAGCTGAAACTAGTGCGGCAGAAGATTGACTTCTTCGTGCAGACCAGCCAGCCGCCTGTGGTGGGAGTATTCAGTGGCGGTCAGGTGTTCTCCGCCCGCCTGTTTGTCGAAGACCTTGTCAAGACGGCGAAGCGGGAAATCGTGCTCATCGACAACTATGTGGATGCCAAGACATTCGACCTGCTGGACGTACGCGGCACAGGTGTCGATGCAACAATATATACCGATAGGATAGATGCCGGCCTTCAGCGTCTGCAGCAACTCCACAACCAGGAGCATAGCAGTCTGCCAGTGAATATAGCAACATTCACGCATCCCTTCCACGACCGCTTCCTCATCATCGACGATGACCTCTGGCATTGCGGTGCTTCGTTCAAGGACTTAGGCCGCAGACTGTTTGCCATAGACAGGCTGAACATCGACAAGAGCATCATCCTCGGGCAACTTTAACTGACAACGGATTACACGGATGAAACGGATTGAAGATATGATGAAAGATATGAAAGAAGATATGAACAGTATATACACGATATTCAGAGTGAACAGAACCTCACGGGGGGAAACCTCACGGGGGGACAGTCCCCTTGTGAGCACATACGATATTCGGAGTGAACAGAACCTCACAAGTGGTCAGACCCTTTGTGTGCTCAAGGGGTCAGACCCTTTGTGTGCTTGCTGATGGCAGCAGGGATGGGGGAAGTGTGGGGACAGATTTCCGTCTGATTGTTTGGTCGTTTCAATGATAATTTGTAATTTTGCGATAGACTTATAATAAAGAAGCGAAATGAAGTATAAGGAATTTGAGAGGATTATATCAGAAGAACGTATGAGTCGCTACGTCGGTGCCTGCGGGGGCAATACCCGCAAGGCAATGACGCTTTATCGCTACAATGTAGAATTGGCACAGACCGTTTTCCCCATTATTGGATTTTTTGAAGTTGCGCTGCGAAATGCAATCAATGTAGAACTGACGATAGCACTCGGCAGCGAATGGCTGAAAGACTCGTGTCTGCCAGGGGGTATTTTCAATATCCCTAATGCTCATAAAACCTGCGATATTATTAGCAACGCTTACCATAGACTACTTCGTGATGGATTGTATTCGCATACTAAGCTGTTGGCAGAAATGGAATTTGGGGTCTGGAAATACATGTTTTCTCCAGTACAGTATCGTCAAACAGGAAGAATCCTTCTTCGGATATTTCCAAATAGGCCACGTTCTTCAGTTCAAATGCAATACAATTCTTCTTATGTGTTCAATGAACTCGATAAGATTAATACCCTGCGCAATAGAATAGCCCATCATGAGCCAATTTGTTTTCCTGCTCAAGGGGATATAATATATACAGATTACATCCGAAATGAATATGTTAAGATCTTGTCTTTGCTTGAATGGCTGGGGATCGATAGCAAAAAATATCTTTATGGTTTAGACCATGTTATGGTGATTAGCGATAAGATAGATAAGCTAAAACCTGTATAAAACAATACCCACCAGCTTGACTTGCGTCAGGGGCTGATGGGAATCAACACTGCAAAGATAGACATTTATTCGATACGAAACAAACATTTCCACATGGAATTAACAAAATATAACTTTATCGACAACGGATTACACGGATGAAACGGATTGAAGATATGACGAAAGAGATGAAAGAAGATATGAACGGTGTAACAACGACATTTCGGTTCCGTCCAAACGGAATCAAATCCCTTCTGCTGATGCTCCTGCTACTGGTGATGGGAGTAGGGGAGAGTGTGGGAGTATTCCCTCGTGTGCTCGTTTTTTATAGAATAATAGGAAAAATAGGTGTATGAACAGCATGTTGAACTATCCAATCTTGCTCCGACAGGTAAAGAAACGCGTGGCATTGGCACAGCAGAGAGCAATCTTTGCAGCCAATGAGGAACTGCTGCGAATGTATTGGGACTTGGGGCAGATGCTATATACTGCACAAAAGAAAGAAGGATGGGGGAAAGGTACACTCGCTCGTCTTTCCGCAGACTTAAAGAATGAATACCCTGAAGAAAAAGGTTTCTCCGAAAGAAATCTTCGATGCATGGTTGATTTCTATTTGGAATATAACCAAGACCTTACTGCCATAAAAGATGGACATCATTCCAATTTGCAACCGGCAGTTGCAGAATCGCAAGAAATTACTAATGAATTGCATAAAAATACAATTGTGCAACCAGCGGTTGCACAATTACCAGAATACAACTTCACGTTGCCTGTTCGTCACATCCATTGGACTCATAATGTTATTCTTATGCAGAGAGTAAAAGACATTAAGGCGCGCTACTGGTACATGATGCAGTGTTTGACATCTCATTGGAGTAAGAATTATCTGGCAGAAGCCATCAAACTAGACTATTACGGCAAACATGGTGCACTTGCCAGCAATTTCGACTCGACATTACCTGCGCCAGATGCAAAAGGAGTAAAGTCGATGCTGAAGGATCCCTATATATTTGATATGCTCACTTTCACCAACGAATACAATGAACGTGATGTCGAGATTGGTCTGGTGAAACACGTAGAGCAATTTCTTGTTGAAATGGGGGCTGGCTTCGGTTTCATGGGTCGCCAGTATCATATTACAGTATCAGGTGACGATTATTACATCGACTTGTTAATGTATAACGCCTTTATGCATCGTTATATGGTTATAGAACTCAAGGATACTGAGTTCAAACCTGAATATATTGGAAAATTAAATTTCTATTGTTCGGCTGTTGACGATGTTCTTTGTCGTGAAGGTGATAATAAAACAATTGGTTTACTTCTATGTAAGACGAAAGATAAAATAAAGGCAGAATATGCGTTAAGAGATATCAACAAGCCAATAGGCATCTCTGATTATGAACTTGGCCAAGCCTTACCCCATGACTTGCGCTCTAATCTGCCGAGCATTGAGGATATTGAAGCGGAATTCGATAACCAGATAGAAGAACAGAAATGAAACTTTAAATGAAACAAGATATGAGCAATAAGATAACCTACACCTCACATGAGATAAACTGTCTCCTTGCTATCAAAGGGCCGCAAGAATGTAGGAGTTCCCTACCGGGGAACTGCGAGTTTGCTGCCGGGAAACTGACAGTTCCCTCCGGGGAAACTATCAGTTTGCTGCCTGTTGGCTCCAAATCCACTTGCTCGCAACCATCGGTTAGCACCTCACAAAGTGTCAGACACTTTGTGAGAGTTGGGTTGCTTACACTCCTGCTCCTGATGGCAGGTGTGACAGGGGCGTGGGGACAGACGGACTATTCTGGTATTTATTATATTGCCAGCGATGGTAATGCTGCAGATATAGATGGTAATGCGGAGTCCTATACCTACTCACCATCGGCTACAAACACTAACTACTATATTGTTCCTACAGAATATCCCCAACAGAGTGACGAAAAAGATGCCTATTTCGATGGAACGGTAAGAACCAAGCCCTTTCTGACAACAGACAAGACTAATCAGGTTGCAGAAGCAATCTGGGTAGTGACTAAGGTAACAGACGATGATGGTACATTTTACTATATCCAGCATGCTCAGACGGAAAAGTACGTAATCTATGAACCTCTTTTCACGGGCGGCGATAGTCGTAGAAAATGTATGCACCTTGTTGGGGCTGCCCCATCTTCTGATGCATACAAGTTTATTATAGATGAAAGAGACGGTGCTTGTTATATGGTACCAAAGAGTCAGCAGACTGCAACTCACAAGTATTGGAATATCGCTGACAAGAACCGCCCATGCCGGTATGGTCTTGGTAGCAGTAAATATTATGGTGGCTTAATTGGGTTGTTTCAGTTAAGCAATAACAAGTTGGATGTTAACTCGCGATTCAAGTTCGAGGATGCTAAGTGTGTCACACCGGTGATTTTATTTGACAACACAACTGGTCAGGTGACAATTGAGACAACAACCACTGGAGCGACAATTTATTATACTATGGATGGAACCAATCCTGACCCTACTCATGTTGGAGGAGAATATGCGACAAGACTATATGACCCTGATAATAAACCGATTGTTTCGAATCCAACAACTATCAAGGGCATTGCTGTTAAGAATCTGACAATCACAGTTTCTGAGGTGGCAACGAAAACCATAGCGGTAAATCCTACCATCAATGTTGCCATTCCTACAGATGGCTATACTTATGATGGCACAGCCAAAGAACCAAAGGTCAGTGTTCTTGTCAATGGGACAACTCTCGATGCTGATGAATACGAGGTCGACTATAGTGGCAATACGAATGCCGGTACTGCTACAGTCAGTATTACCGATGGCGAAGGTGGTGACTATATCGTATATGGCACAACGACATTCACCATCGCCAAGGCACCCCTAACCATCACTGCCAATAATCATACCATCACATACGGAGAAACTCCAACTGGTAATGGTGTGACATATACTGGTCTCGTAAATGGTGAGACAGAATCAGTGCTTGGAGGTACGCTTGGCTATGCTTACAGCTATGCTAAGTATAATGATGTAGGTGAATACATTATCACTCCCGATGGGTTGGAAAGTAACAATTATGCTATTATCTTCGTTCCAGGCACACTGACTGTCAACCAGAAAACACTGACCATCATCGCCGATGCCAAGGAAAAGACTTATGGAGACGCTGACCCTGAGTCTGGGTTGACATATACTTCTGATGGTCTTGTGGGTACTGATGTGATAACAGGAGAATTGGCCCGTGAAGCAGGTGAGGATGCAGGAACCTACGCAATCAACCAAAATACATTGACAGTTAGCAATAGTAATAACTACTCCATTACGTATACAGGTGCGAATTTCACTATCAATCCAAAGGAATTGACTGTTACTGCCAATAATCATACCATCACATACGGTGATGCTCCGGCAGGTAATGGTGTAGCATATTCCGGTTTTGTCAATGGTGAGACGGAGTCGGTGCTTGGAGGTACGCTTGACTATGATTACAGTTATACTCAGTATGGCGATGTGGGTAATACCTACACTATCACTCCCAAAGGGCTGTCCGCAACAAATTACAGTTTTAACTATGTAGCAGGAACTCTAACTGTGACCCAAAAGGAAGTGGGGATTGTATGGGGGGAAACCACCCTGACCTACACCGGCACTGAGCAGGTACCTACTGTGACAGCCACAGGAACGGTAAACAATGATGAGATAAGTGTTACTTTGACTGGGGGCCAGACCAATGCGGGTGCTGGCTATACTGCCACTACCTCGGGGCTTTCTGGTACGAAGGCTAGCAACTATATATTGCCTGAAAATAGAACAACAGAGTTTTCCATAGCCAAGGCGCCCCTCATTGTCACAGCCAAGAACCACACTCTCACCTACGGCGATGCTCCGACGAATAACGGCGTAACATTTACCGGTTTCGTCAATGGTGAGACAGAATCAGTGATCGAAGGTACGGTTGACTACGATTACAGTTATACTCAATTCGGCAATGTAGGCAATTATACTATTACTCCGAAAGGATTATCCGCTACGAATTACAGTTTTAACTATGAATCAGGTTCTCTGACTGTCAACCCAAAGAAATTGGCACTCACTTGGGGAGAATCATCCTATACATACGACGGTACAGCCCATGCCCCTTCTGCCACATTAACTACTTCTGGTGATATTGTAAATGGTGACGTGATAGGTGTCGCTGTTACTCTTAGTGCCCAGCAGGGTAGCAGCCTTACTAATGCTAAGGCCATCAATGCTGGCCGATATAAAGCCACAGCCTCTTTAACAGGTGATAAATCAGGTAATTACAGCCCACTTCCTGCAAGTCTGTCGTTTACGATTACATCCAAGAACATTGGCGAAGGAAACGAGACTGCGACGGGATTTGAGGTTAATATGAGTACAGAGGAGGACAATGGCGATGTTAATGCTATAGTGACTTCCGTGAAAGACGGGGCAAAAACACTTGTCCTGAATACAGACTATACGGTAGAGACCATCACGCAAGGTTTTGACAATTATATTATCGTTACCGGTATTGGCAATTATGGCGGCTCTTACCAGCGGCTATTTGTCAAACCTGTATTCTTCAAGCCAACTGGAGCCACAGACTACGCTGCTGTCTATAGGGCTCCATTAGACATTTCAGCGCCCGAAGGGATTACTCCCTACATTGTGAGGAAAGTTAATCCATCTATAGGGACAATCAACATCACCCCTGTTGACTATCTTCCGGAGAATGTCCCTGTACTGATGCTGGCAGATGCCGATGTGAAGGGCTTTTTTGCTACTTCAAAGGAAGAGGATGATTCCGCGATTACTGCCCAAACAGAGAACAGCAACCAGTTGAAGGTGGCTTCAGATGACGGAATGGCAGTGGAAGCCGCACAGGTATATATGTTTTATCAAGGTGAGTTCGTGCTTACAAAGGCAGGCACACTTACAGAGGGGAAATTCTATCTTTACACCCCGAACTATAGCGCAACACAAAATCCTGCTGCAGCGCGTAGTGTTCTGCACTTTGTTGAAGAAGAGCCTACAGACATCATAGAAATGAGAAGCGAAAAAGACGAATCCGTCAAAGACTCCACATGGTATTCGCTTGACGGTCGACGTCTCAGTGGCAAGCCTGCCAAGCAGGGACTTTATATTAGGAATGGATGTAAGACAGTTATAAAAAGCAAATAATATATGAAGCATATAATAAGATACATCGTTTTGTTACTTGCACTCGTTACGGCTGGTGTAAATCATATCTGGGCTATAACGAATGATGATATTATCGTTAACGTGCAACCCAATAATAGTGCAGGAACGGTTACAATCACAGGCATTAGTGGTACAACGGTTGCTATCTCTGCGGTTCCTGCCTCTGGATATAGTATCGATGCAAATCACATTCTGGTCGAGAAAATGGTGAATCCCTCTTCTCGTACTCGTTCCAATGGTTTGGCCGATAGACTGGAAGTGACTGACAACGGAGAAAATTCTTATTCTTTCACTATCCCGAGTGGCTATGATGGTGCCTACGTGACAGCAACGTTCTACAAGGAGGCCGCCGCAGGTTTTACTGCCATTACCTCTTTGTCGGAAATTGCCAGTAATTTGGGAGGGAATTATCAACTGACGGGCGATGTTGATGCTTCAACACTAAGCAGTAGTTTAGGAGAGTTCACGGGAACGCTCGATGGCGGTTTCCATAAGATTTATAATCTCTCCGTGCCGCTGTTTTCTTCTACCAGCGGGAGTGCCGTTATACGCAACGTCACCTTTGAGGACGTCAACATCAGTGTAGCAAGTGGCGATGCAGGAGCAGTGACAGCAGAAGCCAAAGGCGACTCACGCATCTACAACTGTGGCATACTTCCTACCTCTACAGAGCGTGATGCAGATGGAAACATCACAGGGTTCAATGGCAGCAGCGTTAGTGGATCTGGCAACGTCGGTGGATTCGTGGGCAAACTAAGTGGCAGTGCCCGAGTCGTCAACTGCTATAGCTATGCCAATATCATGGGTGGCACCACCAAAGGTGGCATAGTGGGCAATAACAACGAGGCATCCACGCAGGCAAATCTGAAAACCATGGTGATGAACTGTATGTTCTATGGTGACATTGCTGACGGTGGAGCGATTTCACCCATCTATGGTGGTAAGGAAATTAACAATGTAAAAGATGGTATGAACAACTATAACTACTATCGTTATAGGTCACCCTACAGCGTAAATAAAAAAATTACAGCGTATAACAGAGCACTGGCGATGGAAGAGAAATTCATTAATCGTTTTGAACGCTACCGCCTGCTGCTCAATAGCAACAAGAAACTGGCTGCAAAATATGTTTCTACCACTGACGTGACCGTCGCTGCAGATGATATGGCGAAATGGGTGCTGGAAACGGCAGACAGACAAATTCTTAATCCACAACCCTATCCTGTATTGAAAATACAGGGCAAGTATCCTTCTATAATCAATTACGATGGAGAGCATGCACCCGATAGTGCCTCAGTAGGAAGGCTGAATGGAGGGAAACTGGGTAGTAAGACTTTGACCGTAACCATCACAACCAAGACCGATAAGACCATTGGTGGCCAATCTTGGCCTACAGCTACCAGCAGCGACGTGCAAACAACAAGCCTTACGCTGATACGTACAGACAAAGACACCGTTCGCTATAACTTCAACTATGACAAGGTGCAATTGCCATACTACAACGATGTGGGTACGGGCAACTATACAGAAAACCGTGTGGTGACGGGTTGGAAGATTACGAGCATTACCGGTGGTACGGCTGGTACATATACTAAGGAAGACTCTTGGGGCGGCTATAACTTTGCTGACCGCAACTGCACCAACAAGGATAAGTATAGTGTAAGTGGCCGTGTATTCTCGCAGGGTGCTTACTGGGATGTGCCTAATGGCGTAACGGCCATCACCATTGAGCCATACTGGGCTATAGCCAACTATGTGTCTGACGAGACATACGATGTTGTGTATAACAGCAGTTATACCAAACAAACCTTCACCCCATTCGGAACGCAATACTCTGATAATACGACCATAGATATTTATAATGACGGAAGTACAGACCAGCAAGTATATACCAGCATAAGCAGTGCTATTGACAATTTTAGCACAGGAACAACGGTATATGACCAGGCAGTGGTGTTGGTGGGTAATGTGCATCAATACGCTGACCCAACGAAAACGGGTAAATCATATACTGTCATGTCCATCGATATGAACCATGATAATGAGCCTGACTATAGTTATATTTTCAGTCATGACAATAGAAAACCTATTGATCCTATCCGCTACGACTTCCTCAACATAATGGGTATAGCAGAGGCTCAGATACCGAAAGGTGCAACATTATTACGTAATGTGTCTATTTTCAATCTGAAGGGATGGTTTGAGATTACGAATACTTGTGTGGTTAATTTCTCACAATTTGAGTATGAAAATAGTGAGGTTTCTCAAAATCCTGTTGCAAAATCTCCAGCACCTTTGATTCTGCTCGGTGGCTCTTTTGAACAAATTGCTTCCACGCAAAAAACTTCGAATACCGCTTCCACACTATATATACATGTAGGCAGTAATGTGTGGTTTGCAAAATTCGGTAATGGTACCCATAGTGACGGAACAGGCTTTACACCTCATAGACCTATCTCTGTTACAGGTGGTGATTATGACGAGTTTTACCTGTCTGGAACTTATCAGCCTGACGCAACAGTGCAATCAGATAATGCAGAGTGTTATATCAGTGGAGGTCGTTTTGGTGAAGTGGCTGGTGCTTCTATGGAGGCAATAGATGGCGATGTTCAATGGGATATCAACTGGGCAGACATCACCAACTTCTATGGTGGAGGTGTGAATGCCGTAAATCCTATTACTGGTAAGATTCAGGTTGACATAACAAACAGTCATGTCAATCAATATTGTGGCGGTCCGAAGTTTGGTGATATGGTTGAAGGTAAAACAGTAACCACCAATGCTACAGACTGCGTTTTCGGCACTTACTTTGGAGCAGGGTTTGGCGGTAATGCATACAAAAGACTCAAATATAAGGATGTAGCTGAAACGGAACCTGCAGATCACCAAAGTAATTACACCAGTGAACGTGGCAAATATTACAATGGAACATCGAGCTCGACAAGTTATGGTAAAAAAGGTAAGGGCGTAGCTACAGACTTTGATTACGAGTTCTTTATCTGGTCGACAGGCAAAACTGGCTCACGTTTCTATGTTAATTTTATTACTTTCTCACTTGCTACCACACGTGGTGTTACCTCAAACTTGACAAAGTGTAAGGTAACAGGAAATGTCTATGGTGGCGGTAGTTTGGGTAAGGTTGATGGTGACGTTAGCACAACACTAAATAGCTGTGAAATCATCGGAAATGTATTCGGAGGAGGATATTCTGCTACCCTCCCAACGATAGATGTTAGAAAAACACCGGCATTTATTGCAGGTAAGGAGCCTAAGAAGAATATGGAAATCGGTATGTTCGAGCCTGGTGAAATCAATACTACGGAGGAGTATGAATGGAAACAGGTTGCATCGATGCCAGCCGATAGTAAATCAGGTATAAAAACGGAAGGTGGTAAGAACTATGTTTATACCGATACGGACCTCTCTTCACTAGGATCTGTAATAGGTAATGTTACACTGAATATCAACGGCACTACCACCGTGGGCAAGAGTGTCTATGGCGGTGGTGAGGAATCCGGTGTGGATGGTAATACCACGGTCACCGTTACTGGCGGTACCATTGGCACTACCGGTGAGGGCGGTGCCGAGTATGGCAACGTCTATGGCGGTGGTAAGGGTAAGGCTGATGATGTGACTGCTGGTATTGTGAAGGGCAGCACTACTGTTAGTATCAGTGGCTCGCCTACCATTCTGCACAATGTCTATGGCGGTGGTGCTTATGGTTCGGTAGGAACGTTCTCATACGATGCTACTACAGGATTCCCAACTGGTTGGACTACTACAGATGATAAAGGTAAGTGTTCTGTGTCCATTACGGGCGGCACCATCGGTACCACAGGTGATAATAACGGTATGGTGTTCGGTTCGTCACGAGGTGATGTGGCCACTCCTGAAGGAGAACCAGCTGTTGACCCTAACGACCGCATGGCATGGGTATATAGCACAAATGTTACGATTGGTACGCAAAGTGAAACACCATCCTTGACGACTCCGAAGATTGCAGGTTCTATATATGGAAGTGGTGAGAACGGACATACTTTCCAAAATACAGAGGTGACAATCCATAGTGGTACTATCGGTATTACAGAAGGTGAGACTATTACCGATAATAATGGTACTCCGGATGACACATCTGATGATAAAACCTACTCAGGTGCCGCTTATCCGTATCGTGGTAATGTCTATGGTGGTGGATGTGGTACGGATATGTATTGGATTGATGCCAACGGTAATGGTGAGAAAGACGATGGCGAAAAGCACTATAATCCTATCGCAGGTATTGTACGAGGTAATGCAACGGTAACCATCGATGGCGGTCATGTGGTGCGTAATGTCTATGGTGCCGGTGCTATGGGCTCGGTAGGTAACGAAACTGAAGCGGAAAGTGCATCCACCTCTGGTAAGACCATTGTGACCATCAAGGGTAAAGCCCAGATTGGTGTTGACGGTAATGACAATGGTAGTGTCTATGGCGCAGCTCGTGGTGACTTGAATGTTCAAGCAGATAATTATGCTAACGTTAGAGAAACAGAACTGGAAATCAATGAAAATGCCGATATCAAGGGCAGTGCCTTTGGCGGTGGCGAGGCTGGTATCGTATGGGAGAGTGTCGCTGTCAATATGAAAGGCGGATCTGTGGCAAATGATGTTTATGGCGGTGGAGCCTTGGCGAATACACAGATTGCTTATACTATTCCTGCCAATGCAGAAAAGATCTTCACTACCAATGTCAACCTGACGGGTGGCACTATTGGTCATAATGTCTATGGCGGCGGCTTGGGAAGAATGGCTGACGAAACAAAAGGCGTGACTGCCGTAGAGGCAAAGGTTTATGGTAAAGTAGTGGTGGCATTGAATGGTACCAAGACTGTTGAGACCGTCGAAGAACAAGAAGTCACTTCCTATAAAGATAACTGTGTCGTCAAGGGTAGCATTTTCGGTTGTAACAACCAGAATGGTAGTCCACAGGATGCGGTAACGGTACATATCTATAAGACTACAGGCTGGGAAGGTCATGCAGGAACAGCCTCGGACAAGAAGACAAGCACGACAGCCGCAGACCACTCCTACCATCTTGCCGCTGTCTATGGAGGTGGTAACTTGGCTGCATTCATACCAGATAAAGCTTCGGTGTTAGACACGCTCAAGACACATGTTATTATCGATGGTTGTGACATGACTAGTATCCGACAGGTTTATGGCGGTGGTAATGCCGCTTCAGTACCTGCTACAGACGTTCTTGTCAACGGCACCTATGAGATAGAAGAGGTGTTCGGTGGCGGTAATGGTAAGGACGATGTCTCTTATGATGGTGGTACAACCTATATCAAGAACCCAGGTGCCAATGTGGGTTATAAAAATTATTCCACCTATGATGCTGTGAATAATGAGTGGAACGACAAAGAAGATGCTGATACGAAGAGCGAGCGACTTTCCAGTGACTATAAAATTGGTACTGGCGCTGCCAATGTGACGATCAATGGTGGAACCATTCATCGTGTATTTGGTGGCTCTAATACCAAGGGTAATGTTCGTATCACGGCAGTAACAATGCTTGAGGAGGCAGGAGGATGCCCATTCTGCGTTGATGAGGCATACGGTGGCGGTAAGAGTGCATCGATGGATGCCGAGGCGAAGTTGCACATGGCGTGTATCCCCGGCTTGAAGGAGGCCTACGGCGGTGCCGAGGCTGCCGACATCCTGGGTGACGTGACGCTGAACATCACTAATGGAACTTTCGACCGCGTGTTTGGTGGTAACAACATCAGTGGTACCATTCGAGGAGCCATCGAAGTGAATATCGAGGAGACGGGCTGTAAGCCCATCATCATCGGCGAACTCTATGGCGGTGGTAATCAGGCCGGCTATTCCATCTATGGATATAAGCAGGTCACTAAGGATGGGAATACTGTATGGGTGCCGCGTTCAGCTGCTGATGGCTCTGAGACGGACGGTGATGCATTCCGTGACCCAGTGGTGAATGTCAAGTCGTTCACCAGTATCGGAACCGTCTTCGGCGGCGGACTGGGTGAGTCGGCACTCATGGTGGGCAGTCCTACCGTGAACGTCAATGTGGGTCTTGGCGAACATGCTTCTTACAGTGGAACAGCAGTAGGTTTCAGCGAAGGAAGTTACGCGGGCACGGAAAAGACATTCGACGGTGTCACCGTAAGGATTCCTGACCATGCGGCTGGAAAGATAGGTGCCATCAGCACAGTGTTCGGCGGCGGCAATGCGGCTCCGGTGGACGGCAATACCACTGTGAATATAGGCACGGAGGCGTATGTGCCCATTGTGACTGTAGAGGCAGGGGCGGATGTCAGCAGCTACTATACCCGTTCGGGTGGTGGTACGGCGGCGTACACCTACACCAAATGTGCAGAAGATGCTGTAGCTACGGAAGGGACGACCTATTACATCCCTGTTCTCGGTGCCGACATCCGTGGCAACGTCTACGGCGGCGGCAATGCGGCCGAGGTGACGGGACGGACGAACGTGGTGATAGGTAAGAAGGCAGAATGACACCTTCAGCTGTAGTCCCATGAGACTGTAGCTGAAGGTGTTTCAATGTCGCTCGTCTTGTGGCCTCACTTGATAGTGATCCACACTTCCTGGTCGCGGTCGATGGCAGCAGTGATCTCTAGCATCACGTGCTGTAGGGCGGAGCGGGAGTTGACCACCATGCCCTTCTTGCGGTTCCACCCCGTGAGGATGTTGCCCCCGACGCTGTCTAAGGAACGGTTGCCTGCCGTCAGCCTTACCTTGTCGAAGCCGGGCACGAAGAGCAGCTGAGGTAGCCAGCGCCCGAAGCGGTACGACTTGGTGACAAGCACCCGGTAGCGGCCCTCCGGGATGGCGGGATGATGCTGACTCTTCAGAAAGGCCGGTCACCACTTGTTGGTGGCCGGCCTTTTAGCGTGTTTTGACAGCGACGCGCCTACTGATCCCACTTGCTGCGGTGACGGTCGAACTTGTGGAGGAAGTAGTTGAAGGCCTCCAGGCCGATGAGCACCAGCAGGGTGGAGGCGATGGCCACGCGGTACATGCCACCTCCGCAGGCCAGTCCGATGGCAGCTACCACCCACAGTCCGGCGGCGGTGGTGAGTCCGCGGACGGCGTTCTCGTTCTTCTGGAAGATGATGGTGCCGGCACCGATGAAGCCGATGCCCGACACTACCTGCGACGCCACTCGCGACACGTCGACGCGATGGCCCGGCATGGCGGCAGCCTCTTCGAAACCGTAGGCCGACACCACCATGAACAGTGCGGAGCCGAGGGCCACGAGGAAGTGGGTGCGGAAGCCGGCCTCCTTGGCGCGGTACTCGCGCTCCAGGCCGATGATGCCGCCCAGCAGGGCGGCGACAAATATGCGCAATATCAAATCTAATTCTAATTCCATATCCCTATAAACCGTAAACCGTAAACTATAAACCGTAAACCGTAAACTATAAACCGTAAACTATAAACTAATCACCTTCTTATAGCAGCGGTGGCGGCGGTGCTGGCGCGAGTCCAGATACTGCCAGTGCGAGAGTACACCCTCGTTCGACTCCATCTGCGGCCCCGTCTCGGCCCAGGTGAAGCCGTAGGCCTGGAACTGGCGGATGAGGTCGTCGAAGATGAGGGCGTTGGCACCCTTGCCCCGGTATTCGGGCAGCACGCCGATGAGCAGCAGGTCGACGGTGTCGGTCCTGTGCCACTTGAGCACCTTGAGCATGTGCCACCAGCCGAAGGGCAGCAGGCGGCCGTCGCGGGTATTCTGCAGGGCGCGCGAGAAGGATGGGAAGGTGATGCCGAATCCCACCATGCGGTCGCCGTCCATGATGGCGGTGACGAGCCTGAGGTCGGCTATCTTGATGTAGTCGTTGACGAGCTTGTCGATCTGGCGGTCAGAGAGCTGTGAGAATCCGTAGAGGTCTTTATAGGTGGCGTTGAGCAGGTCGAACACCTGTCGGCCCATGCCCTGCTGGATGAGTTCCTGTCGGGTGAACTTATGCACGCTGAGGCCGTAGCGGCGTCGCACCATCTCAGAGATCTTGGCGAACTTGTCGGGCACCACGTCGGGTATGCGCACTTTCAGCTCCACGTAGTCGTTGTCCTTCTCGAAACCGCCTATCTGCTCCATGTGGCGGGGGTAGTAGGGGTAGTTATAGTTGATGTAGGCCGTCGACAGCTCCTCGAAGCCCTCGATGAGCATACCCTCGCGGTCGGTATCTATGAATCCCAGCGGCCCCGCTATCTCGGTCATGCCCTGCTGCCGCCCCCATTGCTCGGCAGCGTGGAGCAGGGCGGTGGACACCTCCAGGTCGTCGATGAAGTCGAACCATCCGAAGCGCACCTGCTTGCGATTCCACCGCTCGTTGGCGCGGTGGTTGATGATGGCGGCGGCGCGCCCGGCTATGCGTCCGTCTTTTCGGGCGAGGAAATAGGCGGCGTCGCAGCATTCGAACGATGGGTTCTTGTCGCGGCTGAGGGTAGCCTTCTCGTCGAAGTAGGGGAAGGGTACGGCATAGCTGCTACCACGATAGAGGTCGTAGTAGAACTGGATGAACTCTTCCAGTTGGCTGCTGTTTGTTACTTGCTGTATCTCAATCACGTTGCAAAAGTAAACAAAAAAGGGGAAAACACCAAATTTACGGACTTAATTTTTCTTTCACCCCTATAAAGCGTCGATATACTCGTAGAGCTTTCGGTAGAATGGGTGTCGCGTCATGGTAGAGGCATCGCCGAGTATGATGAGCTTCATGCGTGCCCTGGTGATGGCTACGTTCATGCGGCGCAGGTCGCGCAGGAATCCTATCTGCCCCTCGTCGTTGGCTCGCACGAGCGAGATGAGTATGATGTCGCGCTCCTGTCCCTGGAAGCCGTCGACGGTATTGACGCTGATGAGGCTCCGGAAGGGCTTGAAGTATTCGCGCTTCTTGAGCAGGTGGCGCAGGTACTGCACCTGTGCGCGGTAGGGTGATATGATGCCCACGTCGAGGCGCTCGTCGAGTATGCGCTGCTTGCCTATTTTGCTGAAGTAGTGTTCGAGGGCCATCAGTGTCAGCTCGGCCTCGGCGCGGTTGATGCGGCCGAAGCTCAAGCCCACGAACTCCTCGCGGAATAATTTGGGGCTATCCGGGTTTTTCGGGTTTTCCGGGTTTTCCGGGTTTTCCGGGTTATCCGGATTATCCGGGCAATCAAATACAGAGGTGTCCACCCAGGTCATGGGGATGTCGAGGTCGAGGATGCTGCGGTTTCTTACCTCGGGGGCCGACTGCACCTGGTTGCCGTAGAACCAGTCGGAGCTGAAGCGCATGATCTCCTCGTTCATGCGATACTGCATCCGGAGCAGGGTGACCGCCTCGGGGTGGTTCTCCACGATGCGCTCCATGAGCGTCTTGCCCAGCCCGGCCTTCAAGGCGGCGAAGCTCTTCACGGTGGGCGGCAGTTGGCAGTGGTCGCCGGCCAGGACGACGCGGCTGACGCGCCGCATGGGAATCCAGCAGGCGGCTTCGAGGGCTTGGGCGGCCTCGTCGATGAACAGAGTGCCGAACTTCTGGCCTTCGAGCAGGCGGTTGGCCGAGCCCACGAGTGTGCAGGCGATGACGCGTGCCTCGCCGAAGAGCTGGGCGTTGATGCGCAGCTCCAGCTCGGTGGCCCGCTCCTTCAGGCGTTCCAGCTTCTGGTGATAGCGCTCGTCGCCGCGCTTGCGGTGGGCTCGCAGGTCGCGTATGGCCTTGCGGATGCTCCATAGCAGCTCGTAGTCGGGGTGGGCCTCGAAGCGCCGCTCGTAGGTGAAGGAGAGCATCTTGTCGTTGACGCGTGTTGGATTGCCGATGCGCAGCACGTTGAGCCCCCGGTCGACGAGTTTCTCCGAGATCCAGTCTACGGCCATGTTGCTCTGTGCGCACACCAACACCTGGTTCTCGCGGCGCAGCGTCTCGTAGATAGCCTCCACGAGGGTGGTGGTCTTGCCCGTGCCTGGGGGGCCGTGGACGATGGCCACGTCCTTGGCCCGCAGCACCTTGTTGACGGCCTCTTCCTGCGTCTGGTTCAGATAGGGGAAGTGCATCGGGGCGAAGGTGAAGGTTTCGGGGCGCATCGCCGGGGTGTAGCATAGGTCGCGCAGATAGCCTAAGCGCCCTTTGGCGCGCATCACGCGGTCGAGGGCGTCGAACATCGTCTTGTAGCTGGTCTCGTCGAAGAAGAGCTGGATGCCTATATTCTCTGCGCCCTGCACGTCGATGAGCTGGCCGTTGTCGGGCACGGCGACGACCATGCGGTCGCCGTCGGCGTAGCTGACGGTGGCGGTGAAGGGGAAGTAGTGGATGGTGGGGGGTGGGGCGGGCTTTCCGGATATTCCGGATATTCCGGGTTTTCCGGGTGCGCCTATCTGGAAGAAGGCCACCGGCCGGCCGAACTCGAAATTGTGCTCTATCTCGTCGTCGGTGCCCTGGCGATGCACCTCCACGACGAGCTGGTTGAGCGAGTTGTAGTAGCTCTTGCCGATGCTGATGGGCCACCAGGCATCGCCGCGCTTCACCTTCCGCTGCAGGCCCATCTCTTCGGTCTGCTTGCGGTAGGCTTCCTTCTCGGCGGCATACTCCATCTGGAGCAGCAGCCGCTGTTGCTGTAGTGCCAGTATCGGCGATGACTGCTGATTTCCCATATTCGGCTGCAAAGGTACGAAGAATAATTGATAATTGACAGTTGACAATTGACTATTTTGTATCGCGGCAGCAAATTCTTCATCCTTCATTCTTTATTCTTCATTTTTATTTCGTACCTTTGCAGCCGGAATGAAACAGATATTGCTGATTAACGACGTGGTGGGCTATAGCAAGGTGGGTATGGTAGCCATGCTGCCGATACTCTCCTACCTGGGCGTCCCTACGTACAGTCTGCCGACAGCCCTGGTGTCGAATACGCTCGACTACGGTAAGTTCAACATCCAGGACACCACGGAATACATCCGTGGCACGCTGCCCGTGTGGAAGGAGCTGGGCTTCTCGTTCGACGCTATCTGCACGGGGCTGATGTTCAGCGACGAGCAGGCCCGCCTGGTGGCCAGTTACTGCAAGGAGCAGGGCCGTGCAGGCACCGCAGTGTTCGTAGACCCCATCATGGGCGACGGCGGACGGCTCTACAACGGCGTGACGCAGCGGCAGGTGAGGCTGATGCGCGAGATGGTCAGCGTGGCCCACCTCACCTTCCCCAATTATACGGAGGCCTGCTATCTGACCGACACCCCTTTCCAGCGCGACGGCATCACCTGGCAGGAGGCCCGCGAGCTGCTGGCCGCCATCCGCGACATCGGCAGCCGTTCGGTCATCATCACCAGCTGCCGCATCGACGGCATCCCCTCCGTCTGTGGCTATAATCACTTCAATGGTGAGTTCTTCCATCTGGAGTATGAGGAAATCCCCGGCCTGTTTCATGGCACGGGCGACATCTTCTCGGCCGTGCTCATCGGCCATCTGCTCAACGACGAGCCCCTGAAGGCATCCACGCGTCGGGCCATGGACACCGTGTTCCGCATGATCGACCGCTACCGCGACACCGACGACAAGAACCGTGGCATACCAGTGGAGAAGTGCCTCGACCTGCTGGCATGAATGCTCCAAAGGCCGATACTTTATGCACAAATTGGGAATCCAGCGGCGCAGAAAGTATAAAAAACATTATTATTATTAGGTGATTTTAGAAAAAATGCCTATCTTTGCACTTGTAAACTGAAAAGATAGGCCATTGATGTGCTTAATTCGTAAGATAAACATACAGACAGTATTCGCGATACTCTTCCTGCTGCTGGCGCAGGCTGCCCTGGGCCAGACGGCCGACTCCCTGCAGCTCGCGCAGCTGCAGAAGGAGATGTATCGTCATTACAGTAAGCACAACACCCCGGAGTTCATGCAGACAGTGGAGCAGCTGAAGGCCCTGGCCCGGAAGGCGGGCCAGGAGAAGCTCTACTATAAGGCCTACGGCAACCAGGCCATCTACGCCTCGGCCTACATCAACCGGGGCGAGGCCGTTGAGACAGCCAAGGCCCTCTACCGCCAGGCGGAGCAGGAGCAGAGCCAGTACGGGCTGTACACTGCCAACCACGTGCTGGGCACCATCTACACCGGCCTGTCGATGCTCGACGAGGCGAAGAGCCACTACCGCGACGCGCTCGACATCCTGCGCGATGACTATCCCGAGGAGAGCCGCTCGCCCCTCTATCTGGCCATGACCAAGATAGAGCGGGCAGAGAAGCATTACGACAAGGTGGATGAGTACATCCGCTATGTGCTCAACGACCCAAAGGCTCCGCTGCAGCACAAGCTCAGCGCCCTGTCGTACCGGTGCATGTCGCTGGCCGACCGGGAGGCTCCCGAGGCAGAGCGCGACAAGGCCTACGCCGAGCGCGAGGAGATGAAGCGGCGGCTGGGCCACGACGACAACTTCGGCTACATCATCGACTTCGACCAGGCCATGCTCCACAATGACTTCGAGCGCGGGCGGGAGATTGTGGAGAAGCTGCCCGACGCGTCGCCGGCCACGAAGATACTATACCGCTCGAAGCTGTACTACGCCATGGGCGACTATAAGGAGGCCTACCGCTACTACGTGAGGTATAAGAACGTGTACGACTCGCTGAACAACGACAACGTGAGGAAGAGCACGCTCGACGCAGGCATCTTGCTCGACAAGGCACGGGCCGAGAGCGAGGCCAAGGACCTGCGGCTGGCCAACCAGGAGCTGGAGATGAAGCGCATCGCCAGCGAGCTGCAGAAGAAAATGTTTCAGGACGACGCCGTCGCCATGACCCTCGAGATGGAGCGTACGCGCCTGCAGGAGATGGAGGCCCAGCGCGCCAACGACAGCCTGATGGCCAACAACGTGGACCTGCAGGTGAGCGAATACCGCTCGCAGCTGAAGGCCCGTGAGAACCAGGAGCGCCTTCGGCAACTGAAGTGGGTGGCCGCTGGCCTGCTGGCCTTCGTGGGCTTCGTGTTCCTGGCCATCTTCGCCTATATCCGCCACCTGCAGCTGAAGCGGCTGAAGGAAGCCTACGACAAGCTGGAGGAGACCACTGCCGCCAAGGAGCGCATAGAGAGCGAGCTGCGCATCGCCCGCACCATACAGATGGCCATGGTGCCCCATGAGTTCCCGGAGAGCCGCCGCCTCAACATCTATGCCTCGATGACACCGGCCAAGGAGGTGGGTGGCGACCTGTACGACTTCGTGGTCATCGGCGACAAGCTCTACTTCTGCTTAGGCGACGTCAGCGGCAAGGGCGTGCCGGCGGCACTGTTCATGGCCATGAGCATACGCCTGTTCCGCACGCTCTGCAAGTATCGGCTGCAGCCGGCGGAGATAGCCACGTCGATGAACAACGAGCTGGCACTGAACAACGAGAACGGCATGTTCGTCACCATGTTCATCGGCCTGCTCGACCTGGTGAGCGGACGGCTTGACTTCTGCAACGCCGGCCACAACCCGCCGGTGCTCAACGGCGACTTCATCGAGATGGAGCCTAATGCACCGCTCGGACTGTGGGAGAATCTCGACTATGAAGGGGAGTCGCTGGAGAATATCAAGGGCAAGCAGTTCTTCGTGTACTCCGACGGGCTGAATGAAGCAGAGAACGGCAATCATGACCAGTATGGCGACGACCGCCTGCTGCGATTCCTGAAAGGGCATACCGACCTGGCAGCCCATCCGCTGATCGACCTGCTGATGGCCGACGTGGAGCAGCACGTCGACGGTGCCGGCCCCAGCGACGACATGACGATGCTTTGCTTCCGTATGAAATGAATATTGTGTTTAAGATAAACGTGACATGAAAGGATTATTAAGTGTTTTAGTAGTGGTGGCTTTGCTCGTGGGCGCGTGTGCCTGCAAGCAGAAGTCGGTGGAACAACCTGCGGTGACGGCTACTATCCGCACAGTGGATATCGATGAGTTTGAGAAGGTGATGACTCAGCCCGACGTGGTGCTGCTGGATGTCCGCACGTCGGAGGAGTTTGCCGAGAAGCATCTGAAAAACGCCATACTGATTGATGTCAAACAGAGTAGCTTCCGCGAGGAATGCCTCAAGCGCCTGCCGGCAGGAAAGACCATCGCGGTGTATTGCCGTACTGGATTCCGTAGCAAGTCGGCTGGCAACATCCTCGTGGAGGAGGGGTTCAACGTGATTAACATGCGGGGTGGCATCACTGCCTGGGTGGAAGCAGGCAAGGAGGTTGTCACCGGTCAGTAACCCTCCTGCCGTATGACAGGAAAGGTACATCCGCTGCATACCGACATCGCAGGGCCGGAGCGGTTCACCTATCCGTTCTGCTACGAGCCGCATCCGCTGGCCGTGATGGCGGCAGAGGAGCTGAAGCGCGAGCTGGCTGGCATGACGCTCACCGAGGGCAAGATGTTCGGCGTGCTCGTGGTGACGGAAGACGCTAAGTCTGACTGTCCCCCTCCCACAGGAGGGGGTAGGGGAGGTCTCTTCTTCCTGGCCGCCTATTCCGGTTTGCTTGAAGGGCGCAACGACTGGGACTACTTCGTGCCGCCGGTGTTCGACGCCCAGCAGCCCGATGGCCACTTCAAGCAGACGGAGCGAGAGATATCGCTCGTCTCGCAACAGTCGCCCCTCGTAGCCAAGAAGATGTCGCAGGAGCTACAGCTGTGGCTCTTCCACCAGTATCAGTTTCTAAATGCCCGTGGCGAGCGTCGCGACTTGGTCGATGTGTGGCAGGACTATCACTGCTCGGCCCGTATCCGGCGGCGCTATCCGCTGCCACCGGGCGGCACGGGCGACTGCTGTGCGCCGAAGCTGTTGCAGTATGCCTATCAGCAGGGCCTGAAGCCTGTATGCATGGCTGAGTTCTGGTGGGGTGAGTCGCCAAAGAGCGACATCCGCCACCACGGACAGTTCTATCCCGCCTGTCGAGGCAAGTGCAAGCCAGTGCTGACATGGATGCTGCAGGGGCTCGACGTCGATCCCAGTCCTGATGAGAACGGCTTCCCCCATTTGGTGCCAGAGGTAGTCTATGAGGATGAGGCACTGGCTGTGCTCAACAAGCCCACGGGCATGCTGAGCATCCCCGGACGTACGGAGGACTACTCCGTGGCCACCTGGGCGCAGCAGCGGTGGCCAGGCGCCATGCTCGTCCACCGGCTCGACATGTGGACGTCGGGCATCATCCTGGTGGCCAAGACCAAGGAGGCCTCCTTAGGACTACAGCAGCAATTCGAGGAGCGCACCGTCAAGAAGAAGTACCTGGCCATCGTGGAGGGCAGGCCTCAGAAGGAGCACGGTGTCATCGACCTGCCCCTGCTCTGCGACCCGCTGAACCGGCCGCGCCAGGTGGTGGACTATGAGCGCGGCAAGCGGGCCATCACTGAGTACCGCGTGCTCAAGGAGGGAGGCCTCTCCCTCCTCGCCCTCTGGCCCCACACCGGGCGCACCCACCAGCTGCGCATGCACTGCGCCCACACTGACGGCCTCGGATGCCCCATCCTGGGCGATGAGCTCTATGGCGAGAAGCGCGACCGCCTCTACCTCGAAGCCAGCGCCATCACCTTCGCTCACCCCGTGACGGGGCGCCGCATGCACTTCGAATTGCCATATCCGTTTGCCAATATCCTGCCCTATAATAATAAATAAGGTTAAAGGCGAATTATTTTTCTTAATTCTTAATTCTTAATTCTTAATTTATTTGTAACTTTGCCGTCCGAAACAATTTATTCATTATATAACAAACAATTGCAATTATGAAGATTGAGAAAATTCACGCAAGAGAGATCCTGGATTCACGTGGTAATCCTACAGTAGAAGTTGACGTAGTGCTGGAGAACGGCGTTATGGGCCGTGCAGCTGTTCCCTCTGGTGCATCCACCGGTGAGAACGAGGCCCTGGAGCTTCGCGACGGCGACAAGAACCGCTACCTGGGCAAGGGTACGCTGAAGGCTGTTGAGAATGTCAACACCATCATCGCTCCCGCCCTGAAGGGTGACTGCGTGCTCGACCAGCGCGCCCTCGACTATAAGATGCTGGCCCTCGACGGCACGCCCACCAAGAGCAAGCTCGGTGCCAACGCCATCCTCGGCGTGTCGCTGGCTGCTGCCAAGGCTGCTGCCAACGCCCTGGGTCTGCCCCTGTATCGCTACATCGGCGGCTGCAACACCTATACGCTCCCCGTTCCTATGATGAACATCATCAACGGTGGTGCTCACTCCGACGCTCCCATCGCTTTCCAGGAGTTCATGATCCGTCCGGTCAGCGCTCCCTCTATCAAGGAGTCTATCCGCATGGGTGCCGAGGTGTTCCACAACCTGGCCAAGCTTCTCAAGGCCCGTGGCCTCTCTACAGCCGTGGGTGATGAGGGTGGTTTCGCTCCTGCTCTCGACGGTATCGAGGACGCTCTGCAGATTATCTGCGACGCCATCAAGGCTGCCGGTTACGAGCCGGGCAAGGACGTTAAGATTGCCATGGACTGCGCTGCCTCTGAGTTCGCAGTACAGGAGAACGGCCAGTGGTTCTACGACTACCGTCAGCTGAAGAACGGCAAGAAGAAGGATCCCAACGGCAAGAAGCTCTCTGCCGACGAGCAGATTGCCTTCCTGGAGAAGCTGATCACCGACTTCCCCATCGACTCTATCGAGGACGGCCTCGACGAGAACGACTGGGACAACTGGGTGAAGCTGACGCAGAAGATCGGCGACCGCTGCCAGCTGGTGGGCGACGACCTGTTCGTGACCAACACCAAGTTCCTGGAGAAGGGCATCAAGATGGGTGCTGCCAACTCTATCCTGATCAAGGTGAACCAGATTGGTTCGCTCACCGAGACCCTCGAGGCTATCGAGATGGCTCACCGTCATGGCTACACCACCGTTACCTCACACCGTTCTGGTGAGACCGAGGATGCTACCATCGCCGACATCGCCGTGGCTACCAACAGTGGTCAGATCAAGACCGGTTCTATGAGCCGCACCGACCGTATGGCCAAGTACAACCAGCTCATCCGCATCGAGGAGGAGCTCGGCTGCGTGGCCAAGTATGCTTACAAGAAGCTGAAGTAAGGTCTACACCTTTTATATATAATAGGGAACAATCCGGCCGGATTGTTCCCTGTTTTATATATAATATGTTAAATTTCACCTTAATTATTGATTTTCCTGCTATAATATTTGGCAGATTCAGAAATAATGTGTATCTTTGTGGCCTAAAGTGTAAAAATTACAATTAATATAACTATCTAACGTATTTTTAAAACTAAAAACATTTAACAATGAGAAAACAACTATTATTCTCTGCGATGCTTTCTATGGGTGTCCTGGGAGGTCTGACATTGTGTCCGACTCCTGTGATGGCAGCCGTGCAGCAGACAGTCAAGGCCAGCGGCCAGGTTGTTGACCAGGACGGCGAGCCCTTGATTGGAGCTACTGTCAAGTTGAAGAATGCCACGTCGGGCACAGTGACCGACTTCGATGGTAACTTCTCCATCGATGTGCCGTCGAACGCCACCCTCGTGGTAAGCTATGTAGGCTACAAGGATCGCGAGATTGCCGTCCGCGGACGTGCAGACCTTGGACAAATTCAACTCGAGAGCGATGCCCTGATGCTCGAGCAAGTGGTCGTGGTGGGTTATGGTGTTCAGAAGAAGGCCGACCTGACCGGTTCTGTCTCTATCGTGAACGCCGACGAACTGAAGCGTGTCTCCAACTCCAACATCTCTACGATGCTTGAGGGTAAGGTGGCCGGTGTGCAGATTACCTCCGACGGTCAGCCGGGTGCCGACCCCGCCGTCCGCATCCGTGGTATCGGCTCCTTCGGCTCAACAGCCCCTCTGTATGTGATCGACGGTGTGCCCATGGGTACCACGATCCGCGACTTCTCTCCTAACGACATCGAGACCATTCAGGTGCTCAAGGATGCATCGGCAGGTGCCATCTACGGTTCGCGTGCTGCTAACGGTGTGGTCATCATCACCACCAAGGGCGGTAAGAAGGATCAGCCCCTGCGTGTCGACTATAAGGGCAACTTCGGTGTTGACCTCATCTCAAAGGGTGTCTACGACGTGATGGACGCCAACCAGTACAGCTCGTACCTGGGCCAGGCCTGCGCCAACTCCGGCACACCGCTCCCCGGCGGCTACAGCGGCAGCGGCACTGACTATAAGTTCCGCGACGACACCAATACCGACTGGTTCAAGGAGGTGTTCAAGACCGGTATCCGCCACAACCACAACATCAACCTCGGCGGCGGCGGTGCCCACAATACATATAATATAGGCCTCGACTACTACAGCCAGAAGGGAACCATCCAGGGCGCCGGTCCTAACTACGACCGTTTCACTGCCCGTGTGAACAACACGATGGAGACCAAGTTCATCAACTTCCGCACCAGCGTCGTCTATTCGCACTCCAACCAGGACGGTATGGGTCTGTCGAATGCTTCTGAGTATGTGCAGGGTCTGTATGGCGACGTGACCAACGTGCTGCGCGGCACACTGCTGATGCAGCCCACCATCAAGGCTTACGACAACTCTACATGGGTGCTCGACGACAAGGTGGGATCGGCCAGCAGCTTCAACTACGATGCCTACGGCTACGGTGTGTACTATGACACTGTGCATGGCGACATCTCCGCATCTAACCCCCTGCTGGTAAACAACCTGCTGACCCGTAAGACCATCGTTGACCGCGTCGTAGCCACAGGTTCGGCCGATGTTGACCTGCTGAAGATGATCGGCGTGACCAGCAAGAACCATAAGCTGAACTATAAGCTCAACCTGTCGTACAGCAAGACCGTCGTTCAGGGCAAGACATGGGTGTCGGCCTGGATTCAGTCGAACCGTGTGTACCTCGACAAGAGTAACGAGCGCTTGGACAAGAACAAGCGTACCGACACCGACTTCCTGGTTGAGAACACGCTGACCTACGACGGCACCTTCGGACTGAACCACTTCAACCTCGTGGTTGGTCAGACCTACGAGGAGGAGAACTGGGATCACCTGAACGCCTGGGGCGTGAACTTCTCAGAGCCTTACTTCCTACAGTTGCAGAACGCCGTGGGTAGCCGCGACGCCAGCTCATACGAGTACAAGCATGCCCTGTCGTCCTATATCGCACGTCTGAACTACGACTTCGATGGCAAGTATCTGATTTCGGCCGTTGTACGTCGTGATGGCAGCTCGCGCTTGACCAAGAACATCCGCTGGGGCACCTTCCCCTCAATCTCTGTAGGTTGGCGCTTCGATAAGGAAAAGTTCTATCCCATCCCCCACAACATCGTCAACATGTTCAAGATCCGTGGTAGCTACGGTGTGCTCGGTAATGAGAACATCGGTGAGTACCAGTACCTGGCTACCCTGGCCCGTAACAACATGACCTACAGCTTCGCCAACCAGCCTGTCACCGGTTCGGCTGTCTCTACCTTCGTCAACGAGAACATCGCCTGGGAGAAGAAAAAGACCGCCAACGTGGGTATCGACCTGGCATTCCTGAACAACCGCATCGAGTTCACCGCCGAGTGGTATAAGAACACCTCTACCGACCTGCTTTACAGCGTGCCCGTGCCCGCCAGCGCAGGTGTGGCTAACACCAGCGTGACGATGAACGCCGCCGAGATGCAGAACAGCGGTCTGGAGTTCTCGGTGACCTATCGTAACAACGACCACGCCCTGAAGCACCAGATCAGCGCCAACCTGAGCACCCTGAACAACAAGGTGACATCGCTCGGCTTCGGCACAGAGCAGTACACCACCGGTGCCTACCGCACTGAGGTAGGCGAGGAAGTAGGTAAGTTCTACGGATGGGATTATCAAGGCATCATCCGCACCCAGGAGCAGCTCGACCAGCTCAATGAGGCCGGCCGCCTGATACATAATAAGATTGAAGAGGATAAACATAATGCTGACCCCAGCTACGTAATGGACGATCGTAAGCCAGGCCAATGGGCCTATCAGGATGGCGCTAACGTGGGCGACTGCTACTATACCGACCTCAACAAAGACGGTAAGGTGGATGCACAGGACCAGACCATCCTTGGCAGTGGCCTGCCCAAGATCAGCTTTGGTCTGAGCGCACACTTAGAGTACAAGAACTTTGACCTGAGCATCTCTACCTTCGGCGCACTGAACTACCACGTGTCCGACGATATCTACAACAGCCTGAACTCCTGCTACGGCCCCGGCAACAAGGATGTGGCCATGCTCGACGCCAACCGCTTCGAGGGCTCTACCTACATCGCCGACGTGCCCCGTACATACTATTCCAACAATGCTTCACTGGCTTGGAACGACCTGTTCAGCCAGCGTAAGATTCAGAACGCTGCCTACTGGAAGATTGCCAACGTAGAGATCGGCTACAACTTCAAGGACAGCTGGTTCAAGGGTGTCGTCTCTGGCGTACGTATCTACGTGTCGGCCCAGAACCTCCACACCTTCACGAAGTATCATGGCTACAACGTAGACTACGCCGGCGGCACCTTCACTCCGGGCTACAACTTCTGCTCGTTCCCGACGCCGCGTACCTTCATGGGTGGTATCCTCTTCTCATTCTAAAGAGTTGAAGAATTGAATAATTGAAAAATTGAAGTAAAGAATATGAAACTACATAAAATTTCACTTGCCCTGATTATGGGCCTCGGCACGCTTACGTCGTGCGGAGACAAGCTGGAACTGACAAACCCCAACCAGCAGACAACAGGCACCTTCGGCCAGACGGTCTCGGATTTGGAGGAGAACATCATCGCCTGCTACAACCACATCCGTATGGAGGGTACATACGCCCGTGTGGGTTATATGATCGACGTATGCCGTGGTGATGAGGTGTGGAACTCCTCACAGGTATGGTATAAGGAATTCGACGACCTGAATGTGCCTTTCACCATCGATATCGGTCAGTGGTCGTGGCGTGACTGGTACTACACCATCAATGTATGTAACTACGTACTCTCGCGCACTGGCGACTTGAGTGCTGCTACCGACCAGGTGAAGCGCATCGCCGGACAGGCCTACTTCATCCGTGGACTGGCCTACTACAACCTCGCTGGATACTATCAGAACCCGATTCTGATTACCAGCTACGATGCCTACTCCTCACTCGACGGACTCTATGCCCCGAACTATGAGACTCAGGGCGAAGACCCCAACCTGCAGTACGACCGCGTGATGGATCAGGTGGAGAGCGACTTCCAGCAGGCCCTCGACCTGCTGCCCACCAAGGACCTGGGCGGTGAGTGGCAGAACGGCCGCGCCAACAAGGGTGCCGCAGCCGGCTTCCTGGCCCGCGCCCTGATGATGCGCCACAAGTACAGCGACGCCCTCACCTATCTGAAGAACATCATCAGCGGCCAGTATGGTCAGTATAAACTGATGGAGAACTACGGCGACAACTTCCGCGAGGGCTCTAAGTATGAGAATAACAATGAGAGCATCTTCGAGGTGCAGTTCCTCGACTACGGCACTCAGGGCACCGATGACGAGTGGACACCCGTCAACACCAGTGCTAACGCCACGCAGGGCTCGGCCATCGAGAGTAACTTCGGCCCCGGCAACTACGGTGGTTGGGCTGACCTCTCTGCATCGCCCTGGCTCTACAACCTCTTCAAGCAGGAGCGCACTACTGAAGGCACACTCGACCCGCGCCTTTACTGGACCATCGGTACCTATGAGAGCGACTGGGACGGCTTTGAGTATGGCAACGTGTGCTACACCACGCCGATGTCGGCCGACAACTATGTGGTGACCAACAACAGCTACGGCGGTCTGCCCGTGGCCAAGTTCACCAACCTCCGCACCGGCCTGTACGATAAGGTGGTGACAGGTCTGCACGACGGTATCAACCTGCGCCTGATGCGCTACTCTGACGTATTGCTCCGCGCCGCTGAGTGCGAGAACGAGATCAGCGGCCCCACACAGCAGGCCATCGACTGGATCAACCAGGTGCGCAACCGCGCCAAGCTGGCTAACTTGAAACTCTCTGACTTCGACTCTAAGGACAAGCTCTTCGAGCAGATTGCCAACGTGGAGCGCCCGAAGGAGTTCGGCTGCGAGACAGGCCGTGGCTTCGACCTCATCCGTTGGGGATGGTTCTATGACGCAGGCCGTCTGCAGCAGATGAAGGAGCACGGAGCCTTCAACTACTGGACAACGTCCGACTACGAGAGCGGTGCTATCACCTACACTCCGAAGGATCCCGTCGACTACAGCACCTGCAGCAAGAGCAGCTACGACTCCTGGCTCCCTGGCCACGAGTTCTACCCCATCTATCAGGGAACGCTCAACGACAACCCCAACCTCGTGGGTAACTCTGCCAACTACGGTACCACTAACGCCGGCTACTTCTCCAGCAAGGGTTGGACCATCCACCCCGTGGTTGACCTGAGCAAATAATAGATAATTAATAATTAATAATTGAAACAATTATGAAGAATCTAAATAAAATAGCAACCGCCTTCTGCGCAGCAGCCCTGGGCATACTGACGATGACGAGCTGTGAGGGCGGCGACCTGTACAATGTGAATTCGCCAGACTGGCTGTCATCGAAGATTGACTCCATCAAGGCGGAGAAGGCCAATCAGGGAAGCGAAGAGATTGAGGGCCTCCAGGAGGATGTTTATCAGGTCGGTGCTGCCGACTTCTCCACCGGCTGGTGGGCTGCGTTCTCCAAGTACTATCAGGTGCCCGCTGGCGAGAAGTGGGTGGCTCAGTTCAACCTGGCCATCAATCCCGCCGCCACCAATACCTATAAGAACTTCGCCATGATTATCTGTAACGACGAGGATCGCGGTGCTGCCGACTACAAGGAGTATGGCGCCATCCGTTACGACAATCAGCCCAGCGGTAACTCCGAGTGGGGTGACTATATCGACCGCAGCCTGGTGGAGAGTACACTCACCTTCAGCACCGATACCGATGCCGGTGTGGACAAGCTTGGCGGCAAGGTCACTCTGACTGTCGACCGTACCGAAGGCGGTCTGCTCGTGACGATGACCAATGGTACCGTCACCAAGACCTACAAGCAGACCTCGCCACTGGTGAATCTTAATGCCGACGCGGCTAACGAGACCATCCGCTGCTTCCTTGTGCCTGAGGGTTCTTGCATCAACTGGCTCACTTCTACCATTGAGCCGATTGGTGGATTCACCGAGGCCGGCGACAAGCAGCCCCTCTCGATGAAGCTGAACGGTGTGCCCAAGAAGGTGCTGCAGGGTACTACGGTTGAGGAGGCCTTCGCCAACGTGACGGCTACCGTGCAGTTTGAGCAGGAAGTGTCTGCCGACGTGACAGCTGCCGACCTGACCTTCCAGACCGTTCCCGACATGACTACACTCGGCAAGAAGGTGCTCGTGGCTGCCTACAGCAAGACCTATAAGGGTGAGGGTGCAAAGACTCCCGTCATCGCTTCGGCTGAGTTCGAGGTGGTCGACAAGATGTACGAGTGCATCGGTGCTGCCGACAACTCCACACAGTTCTGGGGTGCCCACTCCGAGAATGTCAAGGTGAACCCGGGCGAGACTGTCTGCTCTACCTTCTACAACTACACCAGCGGTGCCAACAACTGGAACAACTTCTGCGTAGTCCTCTGTTCTGCCGATCAGGCTACTGAGTATGCTGTGGTACGTGCCGACAACTACGGCTGGGGCACTGGCTATGATGCCTGCACTCACGAAGGTACACAGGGCGACTGGGCTACATGGCTCGCCGCTATGGACGGTGCCAAGGTGAACTTGGCTGTGACCAACAATGGCGATGGCACTGCAGATATCCTGGCCGTAATGCACGGCAACAATGGTGAGACCTATACGCAGGAGTACAGGGGCATCAACACCGTTGACCCGGAGAACTGCTACTTCAACCTCACCGTCGACAACAGCCACATCGAGTATGCCGAGGTGATTGGTGCCGAGGATAATTCGACGGGCTTCTGGGGTGCTCATTCTGACGACGTGAGCGTGCCTGTAGGAATGACTGTCACACAGCGCTTCCGCAACTATACCAACGGCCAGAACAACTGGAACAACTTCTGCGTAGTGCTCACCCGCGACGACGACAGCGAGTATGCCGTGGTACGTGCCGACAACTACGGATGGGGTGCCAGCTATGAGGGCAATGCCAGCCTCGTGACCAGCGGTGGCCAGGCTGACTGGGCCGGCTGGCTCGCAGCTATGGACGACGCTATGGTGTCCGTGACCGTGACCAACAATGGCGGCTCTGCCGACGTCCATATCGTGATGGTAGGCAACGACGGTGTGACCTATACGCAGGACTACCTCAACATTACGCCGATCGACGGCGACGACCTCGACGTACACATGACGGTCGATGGCTGCCACCTCGTATTTCGGTAATCGTTAGTATTCTATAATGGAGCAAGGAAATCGCCCGACGGGCAGATTTCCTTGCTTTTTCTTTGCCGTTTGGAGAATAAGTGCTATCTTTGGGACTACAGGCCCGTAAGGCCGACGGCATCTGCTGGTGGCCAGGCACCTTCCCTTTAAAATTTCCAGCCTACTATTTGCAATGATGAGCCTACTATCCGCCGATAGTAGGCTCCGTAGATTTGTGGGAAGGCTCTTTAGCATCCAATTCTCTAGAGAATCCATTGCTTCCGAGGCATCTGTCAGTTAGCGGCGGCTTTGCAGGCAGTGGCATGAGCTTTGTGTCAGGTGGCGTGAACTTTGTGTCAGGTGGCAGGCAGGCTGACGGTGGTGCCATCCATTCCCTCGCGCGCGTATATATATAGCACATGACAAAAAACATGTGTACCATCTGTTCCAAGTGTCACGCCTTTGTGGCAGATGGTACAGATGGTACACTTGATTAAACCATTTCCCTCTATATACGCGCATACGCGCGAGGGATACGTTCTGGCCACAACTACAGTCTGCCTCCTGTTATTTTTACCTGAAAGTTTGGAGAATCACAAATAATTGTGTATCATTGCAGCTATGATCATAGCAACAGTTTATGGAGATGGAGAGATTCTTTAATACGGCAGGTCCTCAGCAGCCGGAGTGCTATACCATCGACCCGCTGACCCGGTTCGACCTGGACGACATGCTGACGCTGATACGTCAGCAGCGATATTTCGTGCTGCACGCTCCCCGGCAGACGGGCAAGACCACGTGTATGCTCGCTCTGCGCGACTATCTGAACGAGCGAGGGCAGGTGTTGGCCGTCTATGTGAATGTGGAGGCCGGCCAGGCCTCGCGCAATGACAAAGCGACTGTCATTAAATCGACGGTGGACAATATCGTTTGGCAATTGAGCTTAATAACGAATGACAGAATTGCCCAGGAAGAACGTGAGTCTGTGCAGCAGTTCGGGGCAGATATCATGTTGTCTATGTTCCTGTCAAGACTTTGCCAGCGAATAGTCAAGCCAGTTGTTCTTTTTATCGATGAGATAGATGCCTTGGTGGGCGACTCGCTGGTCAGTGTGCTTCGCCAGATTCGCTCAGGCTACGTCAACCGTCCTTCGGCCTTCCCGCAGTCCATCATCCTATGTGGTGTGCGCGATGTAAGGGATTATCGCATCGTGCTTTCCAATCAGGACATCGTGACGGGTGGCTCGGCATTCAACATCAAGGCAACGTCGTTGCGCTTGGGGAATTTCTCAAGCGATGAAATCCATGAACTCTATATGCAGCATAGCCGGGAGACTGGGCAGCAATTCGACGAGGCTTGTTTCCCTATGGTATGGAAAGCCACGGAGGGGCAACCGTGGCTGGTGAACGCCTTGGCTTACGAGGTCACCTGGAATATGCGGGAGAACCGCGACCGCAGCGTCACCATCACTCCGGAGATGATTGACCGCGCCATCGAGAACATCATCTACCGGCGCGACACGCATATCGACATATTGATCGACAAGCTTGGTGAGCCGCGTGTGCGCCGTGTCATTGAGCCAATCCTGGCCAATGAGGATGAGGTGGACGAGGCGCAGATTCCTACAGACGACATCCAGTACGTGGAGGATATGGGTCTCATCAAGCGTGAGCGGGCCAAGCCCATCCGCATCGCCAATGCCATCTACCGTGAGATTATCCCCCGTGAGCTGACCCGGAGCACGCAGGAGATGCTGACCCAGCAGCCCCAGTGGTACCAGAATGCCGACAACAGCATCAATATGGAGAAACTGCTGCTGGACTTCCAGCAGTTCTTCCGGCAGAATGCCGACGGCTGGATAGGCCGATTCGACTATGCCGAGGCCGGGCCGCAGCTGTTGTTGCAGTGCTTCCTGCAGCGCATCGTCAATGGCGGCGGATATATCGACCGTGAATACGGGCTGGGGCGTAAGCGTACGGACCTGTTGATCCGCAAGCCACTCACCGACGGCTACGGAGGCCCCGTGCAGCGCATCGTGCTGGAACTGAAAATCAAGCGCGGCGAGCTGGAGAAGGTCATTGAGAAGGGGCTTGAGCAGACATCGGAATATATGGACTTGGCGGGTTCGGTGGACGAAGGCCATCTGATCATCTTCGACCGCACACAGGAGAAAACGTGGGACGAGCGCATCTGGCATCGACCCTACAGCTATCAGGGCCGGACCATCGTGGTCTGGGGTATGTAGGCTATTTTGGCGGAGCCTAAAGGTTAATCTTCCCAAAACGCTTTGCCACGTCAGCATTATTTCGTAACTTTGCACCGATGATAAGATCTGACAGTTAAAGATATCCGCGTATGGTTACAGTAGCAAATCCACTCTATGACATTGTGTTCAAATATCTCCTGGAAGACGAACGCATTGCCCGAATTCTTCTTTCGGCTCTTCTGAAGGAGGATGTGATAAGCGTTGAGACCCGGCGCAACGAGTATTCAAACATCGCGCGCGACAGTCTCTCCATCTTCCGCATAGACTTTGGTGCCACCATCCGTAAGGCCGACGGCTCGGAGCAGTTCGTCCTGATAGAGATTCAGAAGACGTGGGTGGAAACGGAGACGCTCCGCTTCCGCCAGTACCTGGGTGCCCAGTATGCCAATCCGATGAATATGTCGGCAGAGAGTAAAGGCATCTATGGTATCCCGATGGTAACGGTCTACCTGCTGGGCCACCGACTCGGAGCCATTGAAGAACCAGTACTCTACGTGCGTCGCCACTCGTATGACTACAACGACCGGCTGGTAACAAAGGGGCTTCCAGACCCGTTTGTCGAAAGCCTGACCCACGACAGCATCATCGTACAGATACCGCTGCTGCACGGTCAGATTAACAATCGCTTAGACAAAGTGCTGAGCGTATTCGACCAGACTCGCCAGGACACAAGCAACAAGCAGATGCTGATTCTCGACGAGGCAGCGTTTGAGGGCGATACGGACATGCAACTTATTGTCAACAGGCTGCTGGCTGCGGCTGCCGATGCCAAAATGCGGCACAATATGAATGTGGAGGATGAGTATTTCTCGGTCATTGAGAAGCGCGACACAGAGATAATGATGAAAGACGCAGAAATAGCCCGACAAGACGCCAAACTGTCTGAGCAGGGAGCTAAACTGGCAGAGCAGGATGCCAAACTTGCCGAAAATGAAGCAAAGCTCGCTGAGAATGAAGCAAAGCTCGCTGAGAATGAAGCAAAGCTCGCTGAGAATGAAGCAAAGCTCGCTGAGAAAGAAGCAAAGCTCACAGAGAAAGAAGCAAAGCTCACAGAGAAGGATGAGAAACTCGCTGAGCAGGATAATATGCTTCGGACATCTGTACAGATGCTGGTGGACGCTGGCATGCCGATAGAAACTGTCGCTGTCAGCCTGAACAAGGATATTGATACTATCAAGCGACTGTTGGGATAGGCTATGGATATGGGGACTATCAAGTAAGAAAGAGAGGGATGCACCTGTTGAAAGTGCATCCCTCTCTTTCTTATATCAGTCGGTGGATTATCTTACCACGAATTTCTTGCCGTTCTGGATGTAGACACCCTTCGGCATCTGGCCATTTGACGATTTCACCATTTTACGCCCACGGAGGTCGTAGACGGAATCGTCTGATTGTAAATTGTCAAATTGTCCAATGCTCTTGATGCCGGTGGTGGTGTCGGCCGTCATGCGGGCCTTGATGTCGTCCTGCGACATGGCGCTGTTCTGGATGAGCAGCTTGGCGAACATGAACTTGGCATCCGGGTCGGCCCACTCCCAGGCCTGGTTGCCGCCGAGGCAGACGTACTTCAGGTCGCCGCCGTTGCTGAACAGGCCCGTCACCTGCTGGCCGTCGACATTCGAGAAGAGCGACCACTGGTTGGTGATCTCGCCGTCGAGATACTGCACCACCTCGTTGGCCTTGAAGGTGACGGCGTAGTAGTGCCACTTGCCGTCGTCGAGCCAGTTGCGCACGAAGTTGTAGGCAGCGTCGCCGGCCTCCCACGCGTTCTTATTATAAATGTTCACCTTGCCGTTGGTGTGGGTCTCACCGGTGAAGTCGCACCAGCCGCTGCAGTTCACCTGCACCGGTCCGCGGCTCTGCAGGGCCAGCATCGGGGCGGCGTTGGGTGAAGCCTTCTTGGCGTAGGCGGTGAACAGCGGGGCATACGTATAGTCGCCGAAGGCCCCTGCGTTGCTGGCGTTCACCCAGAAGGCGATGGTCATCTGCTGGGTCTCAGCGCTGTGCGAGAGCACGTCCTCGGGCAGCAGCAGGTAGTGGCTGCGTATGGCTCCGCCGCCGTTCTGATAGGCATGGCCGAAGGTGGCATCCTCTACGAACGAGCCGCCGCCGACGATGGTCAGGCCTGACTCGGAGCTGAAGTCCTGCTCATATTTCCACGTGGCCTCCACGGGCTGCTCTGGCTCAATAGGCGTGGTGCTGCCGGCCTCGTACTTGTATCCCCAGGCCGTTACGCCCGTCGTGGCGTCCAGGGCGGTGAAGGCGGGCACCTTGGTGTCGGTGGGTTCAAGCGTCTGCTCTACCATCACGCCGTAGTAGTGCTTGGCACCAATCTTCAGGTGGATGTATGATGTGCCTTCCTCGATGTTCCACGTGCCGGTCTGTGCGCCGCTGATGTTGCCGTCGGCAGTCAGCTCTATCTCCACGGGCTTAGAGGCCACTTTCTTGGTGTGGTCGAGCTTGTAGTTGTGGATGAGCAGCTTGTACTTGCCGGCAATCTGGTCCTTGGCAATTTGCTGCGTGGTGGCGATGTCGGCGCTCGTCACCTGTTCGCCGGTATATTCGAACGGTGCTGCCACGAGCCAGCCGTTCTTGTTCTGGAACACCTGGTGGACGCGCACCTGATGGCCCTCGCCGGCGTTCTGGAAACGGGTGTGGTATACCAGGTATGTGCGGCCGTCGGGGGCGGCGATGATCGAGTTGTGACCCTGCGAGCGCTCACCGTAGTTGCCCTTGGCCTGATTGCCCCAGTCGGTGTAGCAGCCGAAGATGTTCTCACCACGGTTGCCGTCGTTGGCTTTGGCTCCGAAGTTCAGCTGGTAGCTGTTGAAAATGGCACTGGAGTTCTTGGAGTCCACGTAGGGCCCGTCGGGATTCTCTGAGCGGAACACACGCATCTGGTAGCCGCCGTTGTTGTAGTCGCTGGCCACGCCGCCTGCTGCCAAGCCACCGTAGCTCATGAAGAGGTAGTAGTAGCCGCCGATATACTCGATGTAGCTGGCTTCGCCCGACACATAGTTGCCGCCAGCAATCTTCTTGCCGAAGTAGGGGTCGACGGTGATGTTATTGCCCGAACCCTTCAGTTCGTACTCCACGTCGTAGTCGCGCAGACCGGTCTCCTCGTCGAGCTCGAGCATGTAGATACCGCCGCTCCACGAGCCGTACGACATCCAGAGTTTGCCCTCTTCGTCGTAGAACACGCAGGGGTCGATGTTGTTAGGCCACCGCTCACCCCATTTGTTGCCTACGTTGTAGCGTGCGGGCAGCGATGCCTGCTCGCCCAAAACTATCTCCAGGTCAGTGTCCTTGTATGATGTGCCGTTCTTGAATCCGCTGATGACCACGGGAGCCTGATAGCGGTAGGGACCCTCGATCTTGTCGGCAGTGAGCAGTACGATGCTGGAGAACCAGGCGTCGCCGTTGACGCTCATATACATGCACCACTTCTTCATCGATTTGTTGTAGATGACGTCGGGTGCCCACAGGTTGCCGTCGATGTTGTAGCCGGTGTTGCCGCGCTTCGACCAGGCCAGGGCGTCAAAGTTGAGGTCGTACTCCACGCCGCCCTTCTTCACCTTCGTCACCTGCGGTGTGGTGAAGGCTGCGCTGTTGGCGGCATTGCTGCTCGAGGCTGTTGCCCAGGGCACGCTGATCTTCGTCCAGCTCATCATGTCGGTACTCTTGGCGAAGTCGCGGTGCGAGCCGAAGATGTAGTAGGTTTTAGACTCTGGCTCCCAGACGACGCTGGGGTCGTGTACGCTGACGCGCCCCAGCTTGTAAGCGAAGCTGCCGACGGTCAGTAGTGCCATAAAGAGGCAGATAAGGGTTCTTTTCATTGCTTTAGTTATTGTTTAGTGAATACTTTTGTGCAAAGGTAGGCATTTTATTCCAATCCTGCAAATAATAAGGCATAATTAACACGATTACAGTTATGTGCCCCAGTCAATCTTGAAATAGTCGAGTACTGCCTTGTACTGATTTTGTGCTGTCGGGCAGGTGCCTGCCCTAAAAAGTGAGCCGGAAGTTTTGTGCTTCCGGTTTTTTTGTTTATCTTTGCAAGCAAATTAGTGTAGTATTG
This sequence comes from uncultured bacterium, assembly GCA_946188155.1. Lineage (GTDB taxonomy): Bacteria > Bacteroidota > Bacteroidia > Bacteroidales > Bacteroidaceae > Prevotella. The sequence goes on from CAMHUC010000002.1 coordinate 97,565, forward strand.
ACTTATGGAGACTATATCATCATCAAATAGTGTCAGGCTGCTGCCCCTTGGCATTTCCGACTTCGGGCGTATTGTCCGTGAAAACTACTATTATGTAGACAAAACCATGTTCATCCCTCGTTTAGAGATGGCGAGCAGCTACCTGTTCCTGGTCCGCCCGCGGCGCTTCGGCAAGTCGCTGCTGCTGAGTATGCTGAAATGCTACTACGACATCAATGAGAAGGGTCGCTTCGACGACTACTTCGGACAGCTGTGGATAGGCAGCCATCCCACGCCGTATCGCAACCGCTACGCCGTGCTGCATCTCGACTTCTCGCAGGTGACGGGAACCATCGATGAGCTGAAGGCCAACTTCGATAGCTACTGTGGCATCGTCATTGACAGCTTTGCCCGTCGCTACGAATATTTGTTCTATAAAGGATTCGCCGATGATATGAAGCAATGGGACTGGGCTACCAAGAAGCTGAATTTCCTCGGTTCGATGGCTAAGGAGCACCACGTGCCGCTCTACCTCATCATCGACGAGTACGACAACTTCACCAACACTGTGCTCAACCAGCACGGCCAGGACATCTATACCGGCCTGACGCATGGCGAGGGCTTCTACCGCGACATCTTCAAGCTCTTCAAGCCCAACTTCGAGCGTGTGCTGATGATCGGCGTGAGTCCCGTGACGATGGACGACCTGACCAGCGGCTACAATATCGCCACCAACATCACCGCCGACGCTGCCTTCAACCACATGCTGGGCTTCAGCGAAGAGGAGGTCAGGCTGATGTTCGGCTATTACAGCGAGGCCGGGCTGCTGAAGGGCGACACCGACGCCATGATACAGGAGATGAAGCCATGGTACGACAACTACTGCTTTGCCAAGGAGGGCCTCGGCGAGAGCCGTGTGTTCAACTCCAACATGGTGCTCTACTACCTGAGCAACCAATTGCGCAGCGGCCATGCCCCCGACGAGATGACCGACCCCAACGCCCGCACCGACTACCAGAAGATGAAGCGCCTCATACAGCTCGACCGGCTGGAGCCGCAGCGCAAGAGCATCATCTACAAGATTGCCGAGGAGGGGTATATCTACAGCCGGCTGGTGCCCTACTTCCCGGCATCGGAGATGGTGAAGTTCGACAACTTCGTCTCCCTGCTGTATTATTATGGTATGCTCACCATCACGGGCAACAACGGCCTCATGCTGCGTCTGGGCATTCCTAACAACAACGTGCGCAAGCAGTACTACGGCTATCTGCTTGAGGAGTACGACCGCATACGTCCCGCCGACCACTGGCGTATCGATGAGGCATACCAGGCAGCAGCCCTTACTGGCGACTGGCAGCCACTGCTGAAAACCGTCAGCGAGGAGTATGAGAAGACGTGCGCCGTGCGCTGCCTCATCGAGGGCGAAAGAAATCTTCAGGGCTTCTTCACGGCCTATCTCAACATGGCCAACTACTACCTCACTGCCCCGGAACTGGAACTCAGCCACGGCTACTGCGACTTCTTCCTGCTGCCCGACCTGGGGCGCTACCCCATGGTGGCCCACTCCTACATCCTTGAGCTGAAGTACCTCAAGCAGGATGCCACCGCCGGGGAGGCCGAGGCACAGTGGGCGGAGGCCGTGAGCCAGATCGCACGCTACGCCCAGGACGAGAAGGTGCGCCTGCTCTGCGGCACGACGCAGCTGCACCTCGTGGTGGCGCAGTATCGCGGCTACCAGCTGGTGAAGCTTGAGGAGGTGAATCCCGGTAATATTTAGTATCTTTGCACCCTACATAATTACTAACACAATAAGGAAATGAAGAAAAGATTTGTTTTGCTGACTGTAACATGTCTGGGCATCGCACTGACGGTGCAGGCTCAGCAGCGTCGGATGCCCCGCGAGGCATTCACTACCGACACCCCGATGGTCCACGACCCTGTGATGGCCTACGAGGACAGTACTTACTACATCTATGCCACCGGCCTGGGCATCCAGCAGATGACATCCCGTGACCGCAAGACGTGGACGGTGAAGCCGGAGCCCGTGATGAGCGTCATCCCCGGGTGGGCCACCGACTCGGTGCCCGGTTTCCGCAACCATGTGTGGGCTCCCGACGTCATCCAGTACCGCGGCCGCTGGTGGCTGGCCTACAGCTGTTCCACCTTCGGCAAGAACGGGTCGGCCATCGGCCTGCTCTCCAACCGCTCGCTGGCCTTCCCCGTATGGCAGGACGAGGGCTGCATCGTCACCTCGCGTGAGAAGCGCGACAACTGGAACGCCATCGACCCCAACTTCGTCATCGACGAGCAGGAGCAGCCGTGGCTCGTCTGGGGCTCCTTCTGGGACGGCATCCAGCTGGCCCGCCTCGACACCACGATGCACATCGCTGCGGGCGAGAAGCCGCGCACCATCGCCCGCCGCTATGCTCCCGGCTACAAGCCTTCGGAGGATAACCCCACGTCGAAGCATGCCGGAACGAATGCCATCGAGGCACCTTTTATATATAAGCATGGCGCCTGGTACTACCTCTTCGTGTCGTGGGACTACTGCTGCCGGGGCGAGAAGAGCAGCTACCGCGTGGCCGTGGGCCGCAGCAAGACGGTAGGCGGACCCTACCTCGACCGCAAGGGGCAGGACATGGCCAACGGCGGCGGCACCCTCTTCCTGGAGGGCGACAAGAAGCAGTTTGAGGCTGCCGGCCACTGCGCTGCCTACACCTTCGGCGGCGAGGACATCTTCATATGCCACGGCTACAGCATCGCCCACAAGGGAGCGTCGATCCTCATCCAGCGACCCATCAAGTGGACGGCCGACGGATGGCCCGAGCTGTGATGCCGTTGCCTCGCCCCAGCGCATCGTGCCGACCGACAAGAAGGCCCTGAAGGCCGGGGGCTGCTGTAACCTCGTCTGGCCCCGTAGCACCTGAACCTGCGTGGCTACTACAAGGAAGAGCAGCGAAAAGGGAATCCGTAAAACGGGTTGATATTTCCGTAAATCGTGTAGTCGTTATTTGCCGGAATCGCCGTACCTTTGCAGTCGTTAAAATACAACATGGCAAGTAAGAACAAATAATAACTGCTTTGGTATGAAAAGGATTTTTATCATGATGATGTGCGCCATGCTTACGTTGTTGTGTACAACGGCATCGGCAAAGACGCTCGTAGTGTACTACAGCTACACGAACAACTGCCGTGAGATTGTGACCACGCTGACCAGTCGGATAGAGGCTGATGTGCTGGAGATACAGCCTGCCGAGAAGGGACTGAAGTACGAGGCCAACGGCTATGCCCTGGGCACCGAACTGCTCAATGCCATCAAGGCCGCTCCAGGCGATGCGGGCAGCTATCCCGCCATCGACCCTGTGACCATATCGCTCGGCGACTATGAAACCGTCATCATCGTTACGCCCCTCTGGTGGAGCCAGATGGCAGCGCCGATGCAGACCTATCTCTTCAACTACGGCAGCCAGATGGCAGGCAAGAACGTAGGACTGATTGTGTCGAGCGCCAGCAGTGGCATCAGCGGTGTCGTCGCCGACTGCAAGCGGCTGGTCCCTGACGGTAAGTACTTCAGCGAGAATCTTTGGGTCAACCACTCCAGTCACTCCAACCGCGCGTCGCTGATTCAGAATTGGCTCACGGCTGTCAACTACAATACGGTGACGGCCATCAATGAGGCACTGGCCGTTGAGACTATCCCCGCCCGCATCTACGACCTGAACGGGCGGCTGCTGAATCAGAAGCCTTCTAAAGGTCTCTATATTATAAATGGTAAGAAGCGAATCATAGAATAAAACGCCAGTGAAACGGGGACTATTCCTTATGTAGTTCGCCCTTGCGCTCTACCCTATCTGAATCTTCCGATGGCGTGTAAGGGATGTATATGGGTCATGGGGTCCCTGATCGTTTTTCGGAAAAAGATCAAAGCCCCCCTGATTGTATAATCTTTGCTGAATTTTTTTTGTTTCAACGAAAATGTGTATCTTTGCAGCCGTTATGACATATTCAGTAATAGGAATGGGAGCCATCGGCGGCTATTACGGAGGCCGCCTGGCAAATGCCGGGCTTGAGGTCAACTTTCTCTCGCACAGCGACTACGCATACGTTGTGGAGCATGGTCTGCGCGTGGATTCGTGCGACGGCGACTTCTACCTGCCGCATATCAACGCTTACCACACTTCGGCCGACATGCCCAAGACAGACGTTATCGTCGTGGGACTAAAGACGGTGAATAACCATCTGCTGCCCGAGCTGATATCCCCTATCATCAAGGAGGATACGGTGGTGGTGCTCATACAGAACGGTATCGGCGTGGAGGCCGACCTTCAGGCCGTGTTCCCCAAACTGCACATCGTGGCCGGACTGGCCTTCATCTGTTCATCGAAGACCAAGCCCGGGCACGTCAGCCACCAGTGCTACGGCTCAATCAATCTCGGCAACTATTCGTGCCCGCAGGAGAGGTTTGCCCAGCTGCTGAGCGACTTCCGCCAGGCCGGCATCCAGGCTGCGGAGGTACCCTACGAGGAGGCCCGCTGGAAGAAGGCAGTGTGGAACATGCCCTTCAATGGCATGACGGTGGCCTTGGACACCTCTACCGACCAGCTGCTGGCCAATCCTGCCACGCGTCAGCTCATCTACGACCAGATGATGGAAGTGATAGGGGCCGCCAATGCCTTAGGTATCGATACGATAACCTCCGACTTTGCCGACCGGATGATGCAGATGACCGACGAGATGGTGCCATACAGTCCGTCGATGAAGTTGGACTACGACTTCCACCGCCCGATGGAAATCTATTACCTCTACTCGCGCCCCATCGAAGAGGCCAGGAAAGCAGGCTTCGGCATGCCAAAGCTGGCGATGCTTGAAGCCTTGCTGAAGTTTAAGGAGTCGAGAGCATTGTAGGGACGTATCATATAGCGGTTATGACTATCTACAAGAGCCACCCGCTATGGCAGGCGCGCGCTATCAAGCAACCTATGCCTACGTTCTTTCACCGCTTACCGATGAGATACGCCTTGTGCTGAGCAATCATGCTTGCTTTCTCTTCAAGAATATACTTGCCGAAAGCGAGATGGCGCACGTTCAGCAATCGATGAGGCAGGGCGAGACGCTGCGCTATGCCCTCATCCTCTGCAATGTCTATAAGCGCGGAATACAAAAAGTGGAGTTCACTATCAAGAAGAAATAATGGCATAATAAAATATAAAAGATGAGGACGATATGGCTGTAACTCGGGAAAAACTCGTACCTTTGTGTCCGGGAATTCATAAATCAGCGCAATATGGACGATAACTTTGCCATACAGCTCTTTGAGGGCAAGAAAGTACGCTTCGTCTGGGACGAAGAAAAAGAAAAGTACTATTTCGCAGTAGTGGATATAGTGCAAGTGCTAACCGAAAGTGCCGACTATCAGACGGCACGTAAATATTGGAAAGTACTGAAAGGCAGGCTGTTAAAGGAAGGAAACGAAACGGTAACAAATTGTTACCAGTTGAAATTGCCGGCTGCTGACGGGAAGAAACGCTTAACAGATGTTGCTGACTTGGAGCAGATTTTCCGCCTCATCCAGTCCATCCCCTCCAAGAAGGCAGAGCCTGTGAAGAAATGGCTGGCCGAGGTGGGAGCACAGCGCATTGACCAGATGATTGACCCTGAACTGACATTCCAAATGGCTGTTGAGGACTACCGTCGTCAGGGTTATAGCGACCGCTGGATCAACGAGCGCATGCGCTCCATCGAGATGCGCAAGGAACTGACCGACGAGTGGCATCGCTCCGGCATCCACGAACCCAGGGACTTTGCCATCCTCACCAACGTACTCACCAAGGCATGGAGCGGCATGACCACGGGTGAATACAAGCGCCACAAAGGACTGACGAAAGAGAACCTGCGTGACAACATGACGAACGTGGAACTGGCCCTCAACACGCTTGCCGAGGTCGCCACCACGGAAATTGCCCGCCAACGCCAGACAAAGGGTATGAAGGAAAGCCGCGATGCAGCACACGCTGGCGGTCAGATTGCCAAGAACACTCGCGACGACTTGGAGCGACAACTTGGCCGTACGGTCATATCTTCAGAACGAGCCTCTGACTACATCAAGCCGATAGAAAGTCAGGAGGCCGATGCGCTCCCAATTCCTGATGAAGAGAAATAGGCGATTGTTGTAGAGGTAAAAAGCTAAATAGTATCGGCAATCTGCTGAAAGCGGCCATTTGGGGAGACCGCGATAACCCCCTCCGTTTCCAACCCAGACCCATGCCGACACCGCAACCAAGGAAATAACAGCATCAAGACGGAGTGATGAACTTAACGAAAACGGGATTTTTCATCTAATAATTTGTAAAAGGTAAGGGCGAAGCGAACGCTTTTCACCAAAAAGTCGTATATTTGCAGTCGAAAAGTGAAACTGAAAAATAAGCATGAAACAGCAATATGCAGTCATCGTGCTCTTTGCACTGATAGTAGCGTCGAGCCTGACCAGTCTTGACAGTTATCGCTCTACGAGCAGAAGGGTAAGCGAGGATATGGACAGGGCACTGGCCATCACGATGCTGGAGCAGCAGAGTGATGTCATCAGTCAGGACACCATCCGTACGTTTAACAGCCACTTGCAGATAGCGGCATTGCGAGGCAAGGCTACGCTAGCGGTGGACACCCGCAGCAGACAGTTCAAGGCGTATGCCCAATGCTCGGAGGCCACTATCTTCAGCCTCTCCGACCAGCGACCTGCAGCATTGCTCTGGGTACTGACAGGATGCTGGGCGATGCTCGTGTGGTATCGTGGAGTCAAGAATCACGGGGACAGGTTGCTTGATTCTGGCCAGAATCATGAACCTGTCCCCGTGATTCTCGGCAATGGCTTTGGCGGTCTTACCTATTCAGAAGCAGAAGGCCGTTTCTATGCTGCTGACGGCAGCTTGATGCGGCTGACTCCCATGCAGCACCAGCTGATGGAGATGTTCTTTCATTCGCCCTCTCATTCATTGTCAAAGGCAGAAATCTGCGAGGCCCTGTGGCCCAAGAAACCCGATGCTAGCGATACGCTCTACACGCTGATCCGCCGACTGAAACCCGTCATAGAGCAGCATTCCAATCTCAAAATCGAGTCAGACCGTAGCAAGGCCTATCGGTTGACAGTCAAATAATATCATAATATCATGGAGACAGATACTTGTATAAGCCAATGACTTGTCTCCATGATTTGAGTTATTCCGCAAGTTCCCGCAGTGTCTCTGAAAGTTCCTCTATGGTCTGTGGAGAGGCAATGATGATACCGCGTTTGTCGATGACAACGGTTTCCGGCCAGGAGCTGATACCGTAGACTCCTGCGGCTTTGGTGGTCAGCTGGGGCCAAGGCAGCTGCTCGTCCCTTACGCGCTCTTTCCAGCGCTGGCCATTATCCATGCCGTCGGTTGCCAGACTGACTATCTGTAGTCCTTTCGTCGCATGGTATTGGTCATAGAGGGCTCGCAACTGAGACAAGATGTCATACTCGCCACGATGCCAACTCTCCCAAAAGTGCAGCACCACGTAGCCCTGCCCGATGTATTCCTTCAGCTGGTGATACTCGCCTAAGGTGTCGGCCAGCAGGATGTCTGTATAGCGGATGTCGGGACGACGTTTCTCGAGTCCAGCAGCATACTCACGCACAGGCGACAAGAGCGGGTGGTTGGCATAGCGGTAGTCTGGACGGAGGAACGGCTTTAGCTCGTCATAAGTCAGTTCGGTATAGTTAAGAAAGAGCGCGTAAGTGGCCAGCAGACTGTCCTTGCCAGAGAAGATGGCCTGACGGAAATGCTGGATTCTCTTTAGCGTGGCTTCGTCTAATTCTTTCTTATCCTTAAGACTTTGCATCCAGAGTCGTTCTGTCTCTGCTCTGTTTACGAAGTCATTGCGGCGCAATGACGCTTTAGAGCCTTTGGCAGAGCGGTGAGGTAGGTCTATGTCTACAGGCTGTCCGTCGACCCAGAAATAGGTGGTGCTCAGCTGGTCGGTAGTCAGATAGCAAACCTCATCCTTAGGCAACTGGCAGGTGAACGAGAAGCGTCCATACCTGACGGGATATTTCCCCATGTCCTCATGAACCACGAGGCGTCTGAGCGTCACGCTGTCTGCGTCTTTTGGCGCCGTTCCGCTAATCTGGCATTCCACCAGTTGCAGGTCGGGTGATTGGTTGACGATGAGGGAGTTGTAGCTGACAACCTTGCGTGCCTGTGTTGTGGTAGCCGTTGATGACTGAATTATTGCAGGACGTTTCTGCTGATTGCCCTCTTCCTGGTAATACTCGCTCTTCTTGTAGAGCGTATAGCAGGTATAGGCAAACATGTCTTTGTGCCGCTGCCCTTTGGCCTCGTCGACAAAGGGATTGATGATGCCTATCAGCGTGTTATACTGCTCGTTAGTCAACCTGTTCGGGTAGCCCTCACACATCTTGTGCAGAATGACCACTGCCGCCGTCTTGCCTCCTTCCGTCTCGCGCTGGTAGATGTCGCAGGTACTCCGCACCTTGGCCAGCAGTTCTTCGTAGGTTTTCGGAGCCGTAGGGTCAGCAGCGTATTCTGCCGTTCCGCTATAAGAGATGGGCGCAATGGGCTGGATAAACGGTGTGCCATCCTTTTTCTTGCACCACACTTCATACACCTTGCCGTTCATCATCCAGTGGTTGCCAGCCTGCTTGTCGGGTATGATGCGCTGTTCCCAAACCAAGATGACGGCATAGGCATAGCCACGGGGTTCATCGAAGGCTATCAGGCGGACGCGTTGCCGCAAGTCGAACTTGACGTTGAAGCTGATGCCGCCATACTTGCTGCCATAGCTGATTCTCACGCCACGCATCAATGGCAAACCCTCCGAACCGTTATGGATATAGGTTTCCTTGGCATGAACCGTCTCCTGGCGCAGGGTCTGCTCCAAGGCTCGCAGGTGGTTGAACAAGAGCGTAGAGTCGGTGCTGTTCTCCACGGCAAACATCATGCTAAAGCTGTATGCGGTGGTTTTGCTGCCCGTCACTTCATCGCTGTTGATGGCCACGCCTTTGCTGACGTTGTACTCACCAGCGGCCACAAAAGCTTCTATCTTCTCATGAATGCGTTGGGCAGATTCGCTCACTTGTGCCTGTCCTGTCAGCAGAACCAGCAGGCAGGCGGCTGTTGTCAATAGTCTATTCTTCATTTTCAGTCGTGTTTACATTGTTAGTATTAATGGCCTCCATGGGACGTCCGTCCTTGTCGAGCTGATGCAGTAGATAGTTGTTGACAATGCGCTGCAGTCGCTCGTCAGCGTGTATCAGTTTCTGCATCCGTTCTATATAGAGACTTTCGTCCACTTGGGTCAGTTCGCGTTCTATCTTGGCGATGTAGTAGTCGAGGCTGTCGGCAGTCGAAGAAACACGCTCGTGCTTGAATGACTGAAGATGGCTTGCCTTATGCTTTACAACTATGTTTCTCTCTGTTTGTCTTGCTTGGCTTGCCATCGTTTTTCCCGTCAGCACTCGGTTGCTAATTGTATCGGTTTTAGGGGAATTTCCATTGGGTGTAGAATTGGTTTCCGCCGGGTTTGGAGTTGGCTTCCGTGCTGTATGGACTATTTCGTTCTGCGCAGTCCTTTTTTCTTCCTTCATGTCCTGATTTATGTTCAGCATGAGGAAAAGCAGAACACTGGCGGCAACGGCTATTGCCGAAGCGATGTAGAGTCTGGCTCGACGGGCTGGCCGTCTTCCTGGCTCGTCATTGGCGGGCTGTGCATCCATGTCGGGCAAGCTGTCTATGATGCGGTCCGTCAGCTCGTCAGGATGGCTGACGTCAGGCTGTTGTTGCAGTTGGGTCAATATGTCGTCAATCTTCTTCATATCCTAAATTCTTTAGTCGTTTACGTATGGTCTGGCGGGCTACATACAGGTTGCTTTTCAACTGTCGGACATCCATATCCGTGATTTCTTCAGCCTCCTGCAGGGAGAGTCCTTCGAGTTGGCAGAGGGTGAAAGCTATGCGCTGCTTCTCGCTCAGTCCTTCAGCCAGCAGTCGCACAATGGCTGCCCACTCTGCGTTTTCCAACTGTCGCTGGCTGTCGTCAGATGCAATACGGTGCAACGTGCGCTCATCATCAGGCAGAGAAATCAGCGGTTTTTCACGTTTCAGCCTATCCAGGCACAGCCGCGTGGCTATTGTGTAGAGCCAGGTTCTGAATGGCTTTTGCGGGTCGTAGCTTCTGATGCTTTGCCAGACACGGATAAAAGTGTCCTGCACCACATCTTTCGCTTCTTCCTCGTCGGCCAGCATCTTCAGCGATAGCGAGAATACCATGCGCTGGTAGTTCTTCACTACCTCGCAGAATGCGGCCTTGTCGCCGCGCTGGCATCGTGTGATGATTTCGCTGTCTGTCTGTGTCATACTATTGCGGGGCTGTCTTTATATAAGTATACGATGCTGGAAGAGCTAAGTCGAAAAGCAGGGGTTCTTTTTTTGAGGGAAAGCGTCATTCTCTTTACGATTTCCCATGCAAAGGCAGCATTTATAATATGCACAAGACGACAGAGTCAGACAAACAGTTGGTCCATAACAACCTCCGACCGCACAATCCCGCTATGGATGTTTTGGGCGACGCCGTACGTTGTTATAAATGTGTGGCAGAGAGCCTTCTTCGTCTTCGTAACATTACGGAACAGGCTCGCCCTGTTGCGTAACCGTTCTTCATACTCTGCGTCTATTTCATATTTGTCGGAAACATATTTTATCTCACAGATATTGATCACCTCGTCAGCACGGTCTATAAGGAGGTCAATTTGCGCTCCCTTCCATTTTCTCCCGTTCGCATCAGTAAATGGCTTACAACTCCACGAATGTACATTGCTGATGACACCGCCAATGCTGAGAGCCGTCTTGATCTGAGAGATATGATGCAGACAGACTTGTTCGAATGCGTAGCCGCTCCAGGAAGTCATCTGCCCTTTGCCAGAGAGCTTGCTCCAAAGATGCTCGTCTTGCCCGCTTCCTGCTGCCACAAACTTAATATGAAAAAGACTGAACAGATCTGTCAGCTGATACATTGCGTCCCGTTCTGTCTTACCTATGGCTGTGTATTTACGGATGAAGTCACACTTTACCAGATTGTCGAGCACTTCCGTCAAATCGCCGCCTTCACCGAGTTTCAGAGACTCAAGAATTTCGCGCCTTGTCATTCCTTTCTGCTTTGTAGCCAGCAGTTCTACAATGCTCCTGTAAATCTTGGAGTCTTTAAACAGTGAGCGGAACAAGAAGTCAAATTCTGTACGTAGAGGTGCGCCTTGGCTGAAGAAGAGATCATCAATACAGACAGAGAGGGGGACGCCTTTTATCAGCATATCCAGATAATAAGGTATGCCTCCCATCACCATATAGGCTTGGAGAAGCTGATGGCGGCTCATCTCTATACCTTTTATCTCTTTCAGGAAGCATTCTGTCTCTCGAAGGCTGAAAGGTGCAAGCCATATTGAACGGCATACCCGACCGTAAAGCCCACCCTTGTCGCCAATGAATTTCGATAGCATCCATGTGGTGGCCGAGCCACATACAAACAGTTTACCCCACTCGCCGCCGGCCATATACCGCTATCAGTTCGGCCTTGCCACTTGCCAGATAATTACCGATGAGCGACTGTTCGTATTCACGCCCTATAATCTTGCTTTTTCCCATATCCAATTTGCCTTAGCCAGTGCAAAGATAAGCAAATTATTCAAAAAGACTCTCTGATAGCACCTCCGTAACGGTTTATTTAAGTATATTTAAGGATAAGGTATCGAGCATACTTCCTCCGTAACACAATTTTGTCAATACTTACGGATGAACTATCGGTTTTACGAAATTCTAATTACGGCTACCATGTTTGTATTTTACGACACTTTCTCAGGCAACCGGCCTCAAAACCGAATTAGAGCGTATTAATGCTTATCTGTTGACCATTAAGCAGATAGGTGGCTGACACGGAGTCTGGCACCGAAATGTCAGACAAATGTCAGACTTCTTTTTCGGTCGGTTAGACGATTGTTGCTACCTTTGCAGCGTAAAATTTGCGAAGTATGATGCAACAAACAACCTTTTCAAGAGTCAACACCTCGATGGCATGGCTGATGTTTACCATCGCTGCCGTAGTGTATGGTCTGACCGTTGAGCCTACAGCCAGTCTGTGGGACTGTCCTGAATTCATTGCCTGTGGCTACAAGCTGGAGATTGGCCATCCGCCTGGCGCACCTTTTTTCATGCTGGCCGCCAACCTCTTCTCTCAGTTTGCCAATAGTCCGTCGCAAGTGGCGCTGATGGTCAACCTGCTGTCGGCCCTGCTGAGTGCAGGCTGCATCTTCTTCCTCTTCCTCACCATCACGCATTTAAGTGAAAAGGTAATAGTGAAAAGTGAAAAATTTGCTGCCGCTCTCCCTACTTTGGCGGGGGAGCCAACTTCGGCGGCAGCAAATTCTTCACTCTTCACTCTTCACTCTTCACTTCCGCAGGTCATCACCATCGAGGCCTGCGGCGTGGTGGGATCATTGGCCTACGCCTTCAGTGACACGTTCTGGTATTCAGCCGTCGAGGCTGAGGTCTATGCCTTCTCCAGCTTCCTGACGGCACTGATGTTCTGGCTGATATTGAAGTGGGAGACTCAGGCCGATGACCCCCGCAGCGACCGCTGGATCATCTTGATAGCCTATATCACTGGCCTCTCCATCGGTGTCCACCTGCTCTGCCTGCTCTGTCTGCCAGCAATGTCGCTGGTGGTCTATTTCCGCAAGGCCAGGCAGATCACCACGTTTGGCATACTGAAAACCCTTGCGGCAGGATGCCTGCTGCTGGCCATCATCCTCTATGCCATCATCCCCGGTGTCGTGAAGCTGGGCGTCTGTGTCATACCGCTCGTGGCAGTGCTCGTGTTCCTATATTACAAGGTGAAGCGCAGATGCTACAAACTCTCGCTGGCATGCCTGCTGATGATACTTGTGGGCTACAGCAGCTATGGTGTCATCTTCATCCGGGCCAATGCCAATCCGCCGATGTGCGAGAATGCACCTGGCAACGTCGATGCCCTGGCCAGCTATCTGAACCGCGAACAATACGGCAAGACACCATTGCTCTACGGACAGGCATACACCAGCGAACTGGACTATGAGGCCACTCAGCGCGAGGGCGAGTACCGTTTTAAGGAAAACATGGCGTTCCCCCGCATGCACTCCCAGCGCCATGCCCAGGCCTACGAGGACTGGATGGGCGGTGTGGAGAAGAAAGACAATCTGCCAACAGCGAGGGAGAACCTGCGCTTCTTCCTCACCTATCAGGTGAACTTCATGTACTGGCGCTACTTCCTGTGGAACTTCGTGGGCTGGCAGAACAATATCCAGGGACACGGCGAAGTGGAGCATGGCAACTGGATTACGGGCTTCCGATGGATAGACGACTGGCTGCTGGGTTGCGACACGTCACAATTGCCTTCCGACCTTGCCGAGAACAAAGGGCGCAACGTGTTCTATGGCCTGCCGCTGCTGTTGGGCCTCGCTGGCATCTGCTGGCAGTGGCGGCGAGGGCGCAAGGGACGACAGCAACTACTGATCGTCACCCTGCTATTCGTGATGACAGGACTCGCCATCGTAGCCTACCTGAACCAGACACCCCTCCAGCCTCGTGAGCGCGATTATGCCTACGCCGGCTCCTTCTATGCCTTCGCCATCTGGATAGGATTGGGGGTAGCGGGAGTTACCCATATCATCAGTCATGTAATTAAGCTCCCCTCCCTTAGGGATGGGTTAGGGGTGGGTCTTTGTCTGCTGGTCCCGCTGCAGATGGTTTCGCAGACGTGGGACGATCATGACCGCTCTGGCCGCTATACCTGTCGCGACTTTGGCGCCAACTATCTGGAGAGCATGCAGCGCGAGGGCCATCCCATCATCTTGACCAACGGCGACAACGATACGTTTCCGCTGTGGTACAACCATGAGGTGGAGGGTGTGCGGACGGACACGCGCGACGTCAACATGGAATACCTGCAGACCGACTGGTATATCGACCAGATGAAGCGCCCTGCCTACGATTCGCCTGCCCTGCCCATCAGTTGGCAGCACAAGGACTATCAGGAAGGCCAGAGGGAGTATATCCCCATCCGCCCGGAGCTGAAGGCGGAGATAGAGGCGTACATGGCCCAGCATCCTGAAGAGGCCCGGCAACTGTTAGGCGACAACCCATACGAACTGAAGAACATCATCCAGAAATGGGTGCTCAGCGACTCTGCCGACATGCAGTGCATTCCCACGGACAGTGTCACCATCACCTCCAGCGAGGGTACGATGCAGATTTCTCTCAAGGGCAAACGGGCTATAGGCAAGAACGAACTGATGGTGCTCGAGATGTTGTCGCACGCCGAATGGAGCCGTCCCGTCTATGCCTCCATCAGTATGGGACCCGACCAGTTGTCGTTCCTTCGCGACCACATGGTGCTCGAAGGGCTGGCCTATCGCATCACTCCCACGGCGACAGGCCGGAGTGTGGATACCGAGCGGCTCTACGACAACGTGATGCACCGCTTCCGCTATGGCAATCTCAGCCGGAAGGGAATCTATGCTGATGCCGACGTGCTGCACATGGCCAACACCCACCAGATGGTCATGGCCATCCTGATAGACTCGCTGCTGCAGCAGGGAGATACTCAGCGGGCTGTTGAAGTGTGTCAGAAGTGGCAGCAGGAGATGCCTGAGGAAAATGTGCCTTACACCGATGCCGCCCTCGCGATGGCCCGATGCTTCTATGCGGCTCGTCAATTGGAGCAGGGCGATAAGATTGTCAGCAGCCTGCTGCGCCGCGCTGACGAGTGGCTCTCGTGGATTTCCACCATCCGTCCCGCCCGTCGCGCTGGTTCCCTCTACTCTCAGTACGCTTGGCTACAGACCATGCAGCAAGCACTCGCCCTAACGGCAAGATGTGACCGAAAAGACATTTATCAACAATACAGTAAGCAATATGAACGCTACATCCAGCAATACCCCCAAGACTAATCGCTCGTTGTCCGCTCACTTCACCCGTCGCCGCATCGCGGTGGCAGCCTGTCTCCTTATAGCCACGGGCTATCTCCTGATGGCCGGCCCTGGCAGCACAGAACAATCGTTCTGTGCCGACATTTTCTCACCGCGCAGAATCGTCCTCGCCCCGCTGCTATGCCTGAGCGGCTACCTGCTCATCATCGTAGCCATTTTAAGGAACCGAACGAACTTGCCACAAACAACCGAACAAACTTGCCACAAATAACCGAATAAAATTGTCTCAAATCACCGAAAAATCATAAAAAGTTTGGCTTAATCGAATAAATGCTGTACCTTTGCATGCAAAAGATCAAAGGTTATGGCAGAATATAAACAACGAATAGCGGACAGAATCCTTGAGCGTAAAGTTCTTGGCAAAGGAGCAGTCTTGATAGAAGGCCCCAAGTGGTGCGGAAAAACAACAACCGCTAAGCAATTGGCAAAGAGTATGCTTGATTTGGGGGATGCTTCTGTACTAAAGCAGAGTTCTCAGATGATAGAGATAAGTCCAAAGTCGCTACTGGAAGGTGCTACACCTCGCCTGATTGACGAATGGCAGGCTTTGCCACCTATTTGGGATTCCATACGAAGTGAGGTGGATAAACGCGGTGAACCATCGCAGTTTATTCTTACTGGCTCATCTGTACTTCCAGATGCGGACGAAACCATCCATAGCGGAACAGGAAGGTATGCCCACGTAATGATGCGTCCAATGAGTCTGTACGAGTCGGGCGAATCAACAGGCTCTGTCAGCCTAACAGACTTGTTTGCTGGCAAGAAACCAGATATCCAAGAAAACAGATTAGAGATTGACGATATAGCCTATCTTACCTGCCGAGGTGGATGGCCGTGGGCAACCCTTATATCACCAAAAGTTGCACTTGACCAGGCATTTGACTATGTAGATTCTGTCATTAAGAGAGACATACAACGTGTGAATAAGGTAAAAAGGAGTCCAGAACGTGCAAGGTTGCTTCTTCGTTCGTATGCCAGAAATATCTCTCAGCAGGTGTCGTACTCCACCATACGAAAGGATATGCTTTCCAATGATGCAAGTACGTTGGATGAAGATACCGTTGCCGACTACATCAAGGCCTTGAAGAAGCTTTTTGTCATCGAGGATCTTGCCGCCTGGAATCCCAATATCCGCAGTAAGGCAGCAATAAGGACAGGTGATACCAGGCACTTTGTTGACCCAAGCATTGGCACTGCTGCATTAGGGCTTGGCCCTAAAGATCTCGTCAACGACTTGCAATCATTTGGTCTATTCTTCGAGGATATGGCTGTGCGCGATTTGCGCGTGTATGCAGAAGCACTGGATGGCCAATTGTACCATTACAGAGATAGCAATGGCCTTGAATGTGACATGGTTCTTCATCGTCGCAACGGCAGTTATGCACTCCTTGAAGTGAAACTGGGTGGTGAAGATAAAATCAACGAAGGCGCAGCCAGCATGATAGAACTCTCCAACAATATAGATACGGACAAGATGCCTGCCCCATCATTCATGGCAGTAATCATTGGCGTAGGTAAGTACGCATATCGAAGGAAGGATGGCGTGTATGTTCTTCCTATTGGCTGCTTGAAGAACTGACTTACATGGCAAATCTGGGAACACCCGCATCACCACAACGAAGGAGTGGGAGGGATTCTCAGGCTTAAACTCACCGGAATCCGTGAGTTACGAAGGGAGCTGCCCCTTATGTGGACGAATTCAGTTAAATAATAGTTAATTATCATTTATTATTTGTCGTTTTTCGACAAATAGCAGTACCTTTGCAGTTAGAATAACAATTAAATAGATTTACGCTATGAATGAGAAATTGACAATAACGCTGAAATGGCTCAGTTTTGTGGCACTATTCTTCTGTGCCGCATGGTTTGTATTCTTGTGTTATCAAAGCTATCATCAGGTCTTTGATACTACAGGCAGCCATATTCATTGGGAAGCGAAGCACAATCAAGTCATGTTTGTTTCTGCTGTGTTCCTAATATATATTGTACTAACATTGTCTGTCATCGGTATATGTGTGCTATTCTTTATCAACCTCATCAAAGGAATCCAGCATGAGGAGTTGTTCCCTAAAAAGAACATCAGGCTTATCTTTATTGCTGCAGTTTTGCTATTCCTTCAAACAGTAGCATCAGACAATCTTGATCAAGCATTCATTTCTGAAGGCCCTGGTGTAATACGTCTTACTTCAAATCCATTCGTACAATCTCTTATCCTACTCGTTTTCGGTATCTTGTACAAGATGGGCTATCAGTTTGCAGCAGAAAACGACTTAACGGTATAGGGAGGGCAACAGATGATAGTTGTAAACTTAGACGTGATGATGGCCAAAAGAAAAATCTCGCTTAACGAATTATCTGAGCGGGTCGGTATCACTATCACAAACCTTTCGAAACTAAAAACAGGCAAGGCTAAAGCTATACGTTTTACGACACTTGATGCTATTTGCAAGGCATTGGATTGTACACCGGCTGATTTATTAGACTATAATAACGAAGAATAGCAGATGAAAAGAGCTCTTATTTTTGCGATACTAATTGCCATTATGACAATAGAATCGCCAGTATCGGCACAGCCCATTGTCAAAGGACATGTGGTTAATGAACGAGGCGAAACGGTTGAATACGTTAGTGTTGGTTTCGAGGAGGACAGCATCGGCACCATATCGGATGCTAACGGAAACTTTGAGTTAGAGATACCTGCTAATCGCAAGTATGACTTGGTGTTTACCCATGTGTCATTCCAGAAGGGCATTGTCCCCCATGAAACGTACGCCAATGGTCAACAACTGACAGTCACGATGAAGGATAAAGTGGTCGAACTGGCCGAAGTCGTAGTAGGCAAGAAAAACAAACCACAGAAAATCGCTGGCAAGGCAATCAGTGGTCCAATAGCTTCGTTTCGGGGTAAGGGAAAAGAAAACGCTTTAGAATGGGGACCTGTATTCAAGTGCAAAAAGGATTATGTCATCAGTGACATCCTGCTGACCATTAAAGGTTCCTCATACCAATGGTGCGTACTTAGTTTCAATATATATGAGATACAGGGTAGCAAGTTTTTAAACATCCTCAACAAGCCCATTTATCAGCGAATAGAGAAAAGTGATGGCAAACAGCAACTCGACATCCAACCTGAAGAAACCATTGTACTGACGGGAAAGAAGAAATACTACATTAGCGTAGCCGTAATAGATAGTGACCGCTACGGCATCCTTGATATGCAGTCACAATTCAAAACCAGTTATGCCCGTAATATCACCAAAGGTAAGAAACGGAAATTACCCATCGGGCCAGCAATTATGGTACAGGGTTATAAGATAGAAAAGTAACCATAAGCCAATCTCGCATTCGCCTCTTGCCGTCAAACGTCACGGCAAGAGGCGAATGCGAGGGCGGCGTAACTGCTCAGTCATGCGCTCTTTTATGGTCGCTTCGCTCAAAATTATAAGAAAATTGTGAATAAAATTACAAAAAATGACGGAGGATGACATCTAACGCATAGATTTTGATAATTTTTTGATCCAATTTTTTTATAATTTTGAGGCCGAAGGCCGACCAACGGGACATGACTGAATAGTTACAGGGCGGCAATTTTCTTGTTAAGTAATGCTAAAAGAAGTTTGGTTTTGAGGGATTGATGTGTCTAATCACTGTATAGCAAGACAAGCATGGACAGAAGTGCATTTGAACAGCAGGCCCGCTCGTGGCGGAAGAAGGCTCTACAGGTGAGCATGAGCTGCGGAGCGGGCAGGGACGAGGCAGAGGACATCGCACAGGACGTGATGCTCCGCCTCTGGCAGATGCACGACGATCTGGACCGCTATCGCTCCGTAGAAGCCCTCGTCACGCTGATGGCGAAGCACCTGCTGAGAAACCATCAGAGACGAAAACCTTCGGAGTCGCTGGACGAAGCCATCATCGTCAGTCTCAACACAAGCCCGCACGACCTGCTGGAGATGAAAGAGGATGACGCCTGGCTCGACAGGCGACTGCGGCAACTGCCGACAACACAGCGCACCTTATTATATATGCGGCAGGTGGAACGGCGAAGCCACGAAGAGATAGCCCGGCTGTTAGGCATCGAGACCACCTCAGTCAGTACGCTGCTGGCAAGGGCGAGACGGACACTATTAGAAGAAATCAGACAACGGAATAAACGATGATACAGTACACGAAAGCATTCATACAGTCGCTGCTCGACAAATATATGGAGGGCACGACGACATTGGAAGAAGAAGACATCCTTCACCAGTTCTTCACCCGCAGCGATGTGCCTGCGGAGTGGGAGGACTATCGACAGCTGTTTGCCGAAATAGACAGCATGAGGCCAACGGGAAGGCCTCGCCGTTGGTGGCCTTGGAGCATAGCAGCGGCTGTAGTGGCTGCGCTGGTGGTGTTTGCTGCAACCCAATTGCCAACAGAGAATCAGCCAGAGTCAGACGTGATAGCCCAAGTGGCAGAAAAGGACAGCGTGACTATTCGGAAAGCCGTAGAGGCACGACCAGACTCCACGCTGCAGCCTAAGCATCAGCAGCATGCTCCATCGAGCACCAAGCGGCGACTGCGCAAACCCCAGCCCACGATGACCGACTACGACAAGGCATACGCCCTGATGGCTGAGGCTGCAAAGGAGCAGCAGCAGGCAGCACAGGAGATGGAGCAGGCCCAGCAAGAGATACTGCATGTCCAGTTGACAGCCGCCGGCTACGTGGCCATCCAGCAGGAAGACGGAACCATCATTTATACAAACGAACCAAAAGAGTATTTCGCTTATGAAGAGTAAAAGCATTTTTATCGCAGGCATGCTCATGCTGCTGCCAGCAGTCAGCATGGCACAAGAGAACATTCAAAAGGCATTCGATGCCCTAAGACAGAGTAAGGACATCAAAGAAGTTTCTGCCAGACATTCCTTGGATAAAGACCCTGATACGGGCTTAATGGAGGGCCTGGAAGATACCTTCGACTTCATGATTACCAATCCGAAGGCAAAACATTTGGTGGATGACATCCGAAAGGCTTTCCAGCAGGATGAACCACAAGCCTATAATGTAAGTTCGGGAACTCAGGGCAGCAATGAAAATTACGTCTCGCTGGCTGTTGGCAACAGCAGTAACGGTGGGGTAGCCATCGGGCTGATGCAGGGTTCACAATGGATTTACGCCTGCTTCATCGATCCTAACGATTCTCTGCGTCAGCACCGTTATGCCTATGCCTTGGAGTGGGTGGACGATGGCGATAAGATACGTGGGCGAATCGTCAAGACCTACGCTACTACGCAGAAATTCCGCCAAAGCAGATATCAGTCAAGAACAATCACCGTGAATGGAAACAACATTAAACTCGGTAGTGGCTTCTCGTCAGGCGACGGGTTTACGTGGTCTGGTTTCTCGTCAGACGACAAGTCCTCAGAGACCTGGCTGACGGAGTTTAACACCTATAAGAACCTGTTTCTGAAGAATCCTAATAGCACGGCGGCCAACAGCTATGCCACACAGATTTATAAGCTCTGCAAGAATGCCAAGTCGCTCGAAGATGCCGAAAAGAACATGGTTGCGACGGAGATAGCGAAACTGAAGAAGAAAACCAACGACGAGTTTATACAGCAGTTGTTCGACATGAGCATCGAGCGACTTAAGAAATAGACAGATAATCCAATGAGACATCTTAGAATCGTATGTCTTTCACTGCTGATGGCGGTGAAAGCAGGGGGACTACTGGCCCAAAACCAGAGCGACTCAACCAGTGTAAAGCGCGACAGCATCACCTGGAACCAGGAACTGGAAGGCGTGGAAATCAAGGCCCAGCGCCAACTCATCAAACAGGAGGTAGACCGCATCGGCTATGATGTGCAGGCTGATGACGAATCGAAGACACAGACCGTGATGGACATGCTGCGAAAGGTGCCGATGGTGACGGTTGACGGTCAGGACAACATCCTCGTGAAGGGAAACAGTAACTTCAAAATCTACAAGAACGGACACTACGACCCCAGTCTGTCGAAGAATGCCAAGGAGGTGCTGAAGGCCATGCCCGCCTCGATGGTCAGACGCATAGAGGTCATCACCGACCCAGGTGCCCGCGAGGATGCCGAGGGAGTGGATGCCATCCTGAACATCGTGATGATGGACGGCTCGAAGTTCGACGGACTGACGGGTGTGGTATCGGCCACCTACACGTCGCTGAACAATCCCAATCTCTATACCTCGCTGACAGGACAGATGGGCAAGTTGCTACTCTCGGTAGATTACGGCTATGGCGGCATGTCGTCCAAGTTGACGGAGAGCAGCCAGGACACGGAGCGTACTTTCCTTGCGACCGGCAACCGCCTGTTGTCTCACAGTGACGGCAGCAATCCTGGCGGCATCCACTATGCCAACCTCAATGCCAGCTACGACCTCGATTCGCTCAACCTGCTGTCTGCTTCCTTTGGCGGCTACTTCTATAAGTTGAATGTGCAGGGAGACGGCTGGACGAAAATGAGCAACGCGGCATCACAGCCTCTTTATAGCTTCAGCAATCACTACTGGATGCCCAGCTACAGTCACAGTTCGTGGAACGGCAGACTGGACTACGAGCATCGGACGCGTCGGAAGGGCGAGCGGCTCACTCTCTCGTACATGCTCGCCCTGACGCGTCAACATACTGACCAGGAGAACACCTACGACGACTTGGTCAGCGTGCCCTTCGCCTATACCAACAGCCTGCAGACCGAGCGCGAACGCTTCACGGAGCATACCCTGCAGGCTGACTGGCTGCGCCCGTTGGGCAAAGGCCATCAGATAGAAATAGGAGCGAAATACATAGATCGCAACAACAACAGTCACAACACACAAGACTTCCGTGGCAGTATGCCTACTACCGACGACCGTTTCGAGCATACCACGCGAGTTTTGGCCGGATATGCCGACTACATCTACAATGCCGACAAGTGGTCTGCCCGTGCCGGTTTGCGCTACGAATACAGCTATATGCGAGGCAGTTATCCCGATGGCAGCCATGCGGCCTTCAGTCATCGGCTGAACGACTGGGTGCCTCAGGCGAGCCTGAAGTATCAGTTGACGCCATCGCAGTCGCTGAAACTGAACTACACCACGAGCATCAACCGTCCCGGCATCTCCTATCTCAACCCCGCTGTCGCTACCTCGCCCAATGTGGTACAGCACG